>NZ_JBFLUG010000066.1:0-43494 GCF_041008525.1 Parafrankia sp. FMc2
TCTGGCAGTGCCGACGCGTCCCGGCGTTGTCAGGGCTGCTTCCCGCCCTCCCCGGCGTCTCCCGGATCAGGCTGCCCTCAGCTTCTGCCCGGCTGCCACGACAACCCGGCGGTGAAGGTCTCCCACCCCCACTCGGTGATGCAGCGCCTCGTGGCGCACGATGCCGTCCGCCCAGAGATAGACGTAGTCCACGCCGGCGGGTCTGTTGCATCCAGCCGAACCAGCCGATCTTGACCGCAAATCTTCCGGTCTGAAGACCTCTCAGCCTGCCGGCAGGATGCTCGAGAGCGGCCATGGAGGCCGTCAGCACGCCTGTTCGCGAGAAGATTTACGGTCAAGATCGATTGTCATCGCTGGATGCAACAGACCCCTTTCGCGCCGTCTTGGTTATTTCTGTGGGCACCATCCGACCGCAACCACGTGGCGGACACCTGTTACCTCGCGGGTTGCGGGGCATTCAATGTCCTGCTGGTCTACGCCCGGCTGGTGACTGAGGCGTGCGCGGATCCGGGCGGCGGGCGGGGAGGGCCAGCGCCCGCGTATGCGGGAGCGGCCCAGCCGGCGGCCACCGGCATCGCCAGCGTCGGCGGCAGTACCAGGATCACAGGTTCTCCCGTGCTGATCTCGTCGGCGCACTGGTCGTCGTCGAGGTCGACGGCGCCCACCGGCAGCGCGCGCAGCAGCCCGGAGTGGAGGCCGCCGCTCCGCGATGTCTCGGGCCATGGCAGACGTCACCTGGCCGCGGACGGTCGCACCGAGGCCAGGTGACGTCGACCGGATCAGCCGGCGTCGGCCTTCACGATCTCCTTGGCATCCTCGACAACAGAAGCGCTTTCCGTCGCCGGTCGCGAGCGGGTGTTCGTGGCGAACAGGACAGCGAGCGCGACCGACACCAGCGCACTGATCAGACCGATCACGTTCAGGCCGTCGGTGAACGCATCGCGGGCCGACGCGGCGAGGGCCTCTCCAGCCGGCCCGGCGAGGCCCTCCACGGATGCGAGCGCGCCCGCCAGGGTGTCACGCGCGGAATCGGTGGCATCGGCGGGAAGGCCCTCAGGAAGCGTCAGCTGACCGCGATAGATCGCTGTGCCGACGCTGCCGAGCGTGGCGACACCGAGCGCCATGCCCAGCTCAGTGCTCGTCTCGGAGATCGCGGCAGCGGACCCCGCCTGCTCCGGAAGCACCGATCCCACCACGAGATCCGTTCCCAGCGCGATGAGCGGACCCCCGCCGCCGTAGACCAGGGCGAACGCAATCACCAGCAACGTGAGACCGCCGGACGCCGGTACCAGGGCGAGCATGGCGTGACCGACCGCCGACAGCAGCAGACCGGCGCAGACAACCGTGGACGGTGCGAACCGGCTCACCGCCATCGGAGCGGCGATCGATGTGACTATCAGCGCGAACGCGGCGGGGAGGAGCCACAGCCCGGCCCGCAGCGGGGACTGGCCGTCCACCAACTGCAGATACTGGGTGACGAAGAGGTAGGTCCCCCCCGCCACCAGCATGGCCACCAGCATGGTGGCCAGGGTGGCGACGAAGGCCCGCTGCCGGAACAGACCCACGTCGAGCACTGGGTTCGTCAGCGTCCGCTGCCGGTGGACGAAGGCTACTGCGGCGATGAGACCGACGACGATCGCCAGCACGGGGATCACCGCTCCGCCTTCCCGCGCGATCTCCTTCAGGCCATACACGATCGGGAGGATCGCCAGGAGGGACAGGACCACACTGACCAGGTCCAGGCGACCGGCCTGCTCGTCTCGATGCTCGGGCAGCAGGACCGGGCCGGCGACCAGCAGCAGTGCCATCACGGGCACCGCGATCAGGAAGACCGATCCCCACCAGAACAGCTCCAGCAGCGCACCGCCGACAACGGGGCCGAGGGCGATGCCCACCGAGAACATCGTCACCCAGACAGCGATCGCGACCCCGCGTTCCTTCGCATCGCGGAACATGTTGCTGATCAGGGCGAGCGTCGAGGGCATGAGGGTCGCTGCGGCGATACCCAGGGCCGCACGGGCCGCGATCAGCAGGATCGGACCGTCCGCCCAGGCGGCGGCGAGCGAGAGCACACCGAACGCGGCCGCGCCGATCAGCAGCAGTTTCCGCCGCCCGACGCGATCGCCCAGGGTGCCCATCGTGACCAGGGAGGCAGCGAGCAGAAAGCCGTAGATGTCGATGATCCACAACATCTCGCTCGCTGACGGTTCGAGGCTGGTGGTGATGTGCGGCACAGCAAGATGCAGCACGCTGACGTCGATCGACAACAGCAGCGTGGGAAGCGCCAGGATGGCGAGTCCCAGCCATTCCCGGGTACCCGCCCGGTGGTTGTCTGCGGTCAGGGAGGTCAAGAGGTGTCCTTTCGGGATTCTTGTCAGGTGGAATGCGATCCGACCGTCGTGCCACCGATCGACGCCGGGTTTCCTCGGCGTTCTCCCGGTCGGCCGAGGAACGGATCGCCGACAGCGGCCATCACCAGCCGAGTGATCTGTACGGCGATCTCAGGCTGGTAGATGAAGAAATGCCCGCCGGAGAAGGTCCGCTGGGTGAACTCTCCGGTGGTTTCCAGCGACCAGAGCGACAGTCGGTCGGCTTCCACCAACGGGTCGTCGACCGCGCCGAGCGCGAGCATCGACGTCGTGCTCCCGGACACGGGGCGCCGGTAGGTCTCGAGCGCTTCCAGGTCGGCGCGGATCGCCGGCAGCATGCGGCGCATCAGATCCGTGCGGTGGGCCAGTTCCGCGGGAGTTCCACCGATCCGCAGGACGTGCCGCAACAGGTCCGCGTCGCTGCTCAGGTGCGCGTACGGCGGCCGGCTCGGAAAGCAGGGTGCCTGGCGGGCCGACACGACCAGCAACTCCGGCGGCATACCCGCCCGCTCCAGCGCTCTGGTGAGCTCGTAGGCGACCACGCTGCCGAAGCTGTGGCCAACGACGGCGAACGGCAGCGGTTCCAGCTCCATGAGAGCCCGTCCAAGACCGTCGGCCAGGGGTTCGACCCGTCTCAGCAGGGGCTCTCCCTGTCTCATGCCCCGGCCGGGGAACTGCCCCGCCAACAGCTCCACGCCCGGGGGAAGGACCCCGCGCCAGGGACGGAAGGCGGACGGCCAGCCGCCGGCGTGCGGCAGGACGACCAGCCGCAGGCGAGGAGACTCCCCGCGCCTGCCCGCTCGGCCGCCCGTTTCAGGCGGCAGAGCGCTCACGTTCGTCAACCAGCCGGCCATCAGGTGCCGGTCAGAAGCGGATGGTGGGTGAGCAGGTGCTCGACGACCCGGCGCTGGTGCAGCTGCAGCTGCTGCCCCGGCAGATGTGCCAGGGAGTGCAGGAAGGGGTCGGCGGGCGCCGGGAGCCCGGCGACCGCGCACGCGATGGCGAGGACGAGCGTCGGCTGGTACCAGGCCGAGTAGCCGCCTTCGTGGACGAACACGATCCGACCACCGGCCAGCTCGTCCGCGAGCTCGCACAGCGCGGTGGCCATCAGGTGGAACGTCTGGCTGGTGCACAGCATCCGGCCCATCGGGTCGTGGCCGCTCGCGTCGACGCCGGCTGCCACGAGCACGAGCTCCGGCGCGAACGCCCGGACTGCCGGCTCCACCAGCCGCCGCAGGGCGGCGCAGTAGGCCTCGTGCCCGGACCCGGCGGGCAGCGGAATATTCAGCGTGGTTCCCCTGCCCGCGCCCGACCCGATCTCGCCGACCAGGCCGGACGCCGGCGGAAACAGGCCGTCCTGGTGCACGGACACGTACAGCACGTCCGGGTCGGAGTAGAAGGCCTGTTGGATCCCGTTGCCATGGTGCACATCCCAGTCGAGGACCAGCACCCTGCCGACGCCCTGGCGCCGCGCGGCGCGGGCCGCGATCGCGACGTTGTTGTACAGGCAGAGGGCCATGGCCCGGTCCGCCTCCGCGTGGTGGCCCGGCGGCCGGACGACGCAGTACGCGCGGTCGAAGGTGCCGGCTATCACCTCGCTGGTCGCTTCGACGCAGGCGCCGACGGCGAGTCTGGCTGCCATGGCGCTGTGGTAGTTGACGCGGGCGTAGACGCCTGCGTCGCCATCACCGAGCGCCGACGCAACCTCGACGCGCTCGATGTGTTCACTCGTGTGGACGAGCAGGAGGTCGTCGTCCTTCGCGGGCCTGGGGGTGACCTGGGTGAAGTGATCCATCACCCCTACGGCTCTGACCAGCCCCTCGGCCCGCCGGAGATCGGGGTCGACCGCGAACTGGCGCAAGGGCTCGACCCCGGGGCCGACCGGCACATAGCCGGCGCCGGACCCGGGGTCATGCCAGAAACAGAGCTCGTGGCTATACCACGCGCGGGCAGGCATGTTCAGACAACCGACAGGCCCGCGGCCTCGGCGATCCGGCGGTGGTAGTAATCGCGCTCCTCCTCGGGAGTCAGCTTGGTCCTGAATATCAGGTCAAGCCAGGCGAGCACCTGATCGGATTCGGCGGACGTCAGGGAGCGACCCTCCAGCTTCTTCTCGAACTCGCGGATCCGCCGCGCCGGTTCAAGGACACCCGCCTCGTAGTGGGTTCCGGTCAAATCATGGTTGCGGGTGCAGGCGATCGCCTTGAGTACCGCGCCGAAGAATGCTTCGGTCTCGATCTCGCTCATGTGTGGTCACCCTTTCTTCGATCAGTGGAGAAGACCGACCTGGCGGCCCGCGTCGGCGAGAATCTCCAAGGCCTTCTTGAGGTCGTCGTCCGAGTGCGTCAGATTCACGATCGTGCGCAGCCTCGGCAGCGCCTTCGGAACGGTGGGGTAGACGATCGGCTGCACGAACAGCCCATCTCGCTGGCAGAGCCGCGCCATGGCCTGGGCCTGCTCCGCACTGGAACAGATGATCGGCACCACCGGCGTCACACTGGCGAGCGTGTCGAACCCAGCCTCCTGCAGCGACAGGCGATAGCGATCGGTTCTCGCCCGCAGCAGACCGGGCAACTCCGGGGATGCCTCGATGACCTCGATGGCCGCCTTGGCCGCGGCGACCTGCATGGGCGTGCCCGCCGCCGAGAACATCCAGCCGCGGGCGTTGTTCTTCAGCGCGAAGATCAGATCCGCCGAGCCGGCGACATAGCCGCCGGCACTCGGAATCGTCTTGGACAGCGTCCCCATTTTCAGGGCGATCCGCGCCGGATCGACCCGGAAGTGCTCGGCGATGCCGCGGCCGGTCGCTCCCAGTACGCCGAGACTGTGCGCCTCGTCCACCATCAGTGCAGCGTCGTAACGTTCACAGAGACTAAGGATTCCCGGCAGGTCTGCGATGTCACCGTCCATACTGAAAACCGCGTCGGAGACAACGAGCTTTCCCGCATCACCCGCCTTTCTCAGTGCGCGTTCCAGATCGGCTAGATCGTTGTGAGCGTAGGTGAGTACGGCGGCTCCGGACAGACGGTATCCGTCCAGGATGGAAGCATGGTTGTAAACGTCCCCGATAATGACGTCGCCGGGCCCGACAAGGGCGCCGATGGTCGCCATGTTGGTCATATAGCCGCTGGTGTAGACGATGGCGTCCTCGGTACCGAGGAATCTGGCGAGGGCCAGCTCCAGCTCTCGGTGCAGGCGCAGCGTGCCGGCAAGCAGCCGGACCCCGTGGGCTCCAGTCCCATGCGTTTCGACGGCTCTGATCGCCTGCTCGTTGATGTATTCATGACCGACCAGACCGAGATAGCTGTACGACGCGAAGTTGAGGAACCAGCGGTCGTCGAAACGGATCCAGGAGCCGCTCGCCCGCTCGACGACCGGCTCGTAGAAGTAGTCGTCGCGCGCGACGATGGCTCGGTCATCGACCGAGAGCGCGTCGATGCGGCTCTCGAGGAACGACCCGGATGCATCCGCGGAGAGCCGACTGGGCAGGGTCCGGCGAGGAGACGTGCCGGTACGGGGAAGGTTCGCGGAGGGCAGACCGGCATCGGGTAGTCCGGTGAGCTGAGCCGGTGCGGACGGCGGCCACGAGGGGCCGGGCAACCGGGGCCCCCTCTCAACCGGTGGGGCCGGTGAGACCGGCGCCGGCCGCCGAACAGCCGGTGGGGTGTCCGTTCCGCGGAACCGGTTCCAGTCGGGGACGAAGTCCGGCGCGGACGCACGAGACGCCGGCACGGGCACCAGAAGGCGCTCCGGCAGGGCAAGGGGAGGCGGTGCCGGCTGGGGCTGGGGCGCCGGCGCGGGAACGGCCACGGCCGTGGCCACGGAAACAGGAGCCGTAAGGGGAACAGGAACGGCGGCCGGAGCAGGACGATCTGGCGGCGTCGGCGTCACGGGCAGCGAGGCGAGGTGGGTGAGCAACGCTTCCACCTCGTTGTGCTCGAAGAGCGCCGCGGGTTCGACGTCCAGACCCTCAGCGGCCAGCGCCGCCGCCACCTCCACAGCCATCATCGAGTCGAGTCCGAGCTCGATCAGGTCGTCGTCGGCGGAGATCCGGGGCACGTGCAGCGTTCTGGTGAGAACCGTGGATAGCAGGAGCCACAGCTCGGTTGTCTGCGTCGCGACGGTCATCGGCTCACCCTTCGGCGCCGGGGGCTGGGACAGGACGTAGTTGCCGGGGGGCAGGCCGATCGCGGTGTGGAACAGGGCGGTTCCCTCGTCGCCGCTGAGCGCGCCGACGCCGTGGGCAGCGGCACGCGCGACGACTGCCTCTCCCATGCCCACGGTCCACAGGCCCCAGTTGAGGCTGTACCAGGGCTCGCCCTGGGCACGTCTGCGTGCGGCGAAGCCGTCGAGGTAGGCGTTGGCCGTCCCGTAGACGATCTGGCCGACATTGCCGTGCACGGCGGCCACCGAGGAGAAGAGGGCGACGAACCGCGGGGGCGTCGCCAGGTTCCGCAGCGCCTCGTCCAGCGCGTGCACCCCGGCGACCTTGGGTGCGAACACGTCCGCGATGTCCTGGGGACGCAGCGAGCGTGCCAGACCGTCGCGCAGCACGCCGGCGGCGTGCAGCACACCGTCGAACGGCTTCGTGTCCCGCAGGGCCTCCGGCAGCGAGCGGACGTCGGTGCTGACAAGGTTCACGTCGCACAGCGCCGAGAGCCGGTCGAGCCGTGCCCGTCGGGGATCCTCACGCGGAACCGTCCGGCCGACCAGGGTCAGGTGCGAGCAGCCCTGGCCGGCCAGGAACTCGGCGACCTGCATGCCGACGCTACCCATGCCTCCGGTGATCAGGAAGCGCCCGCCCTCGATCTCACCGCTGGCCGGGGGGCCCGGAACTGACGCCGACTCCGGGGCGAGCCAGCCCTCGTCCCGCCAGGCCAGCTCGGACTCGGCGAAGTGGAGACCACCCGGTGGCATCACGGCGGTGTCGACCAGCCGGACGTCGCTGCGCGGGTACTCCGCGCGCAGGGCTCGGGCGAGCCCCCACAACGCCGCATGACCCGGTTCGACGTCCTCCCCGCCACGCACGCTCTGACCGGCGGCGGTCACGATGGTCACGGCCGGCATCGGAGGTGCGCCTGCGAGGTGCCGCACCAGGGAGAGCGCGCCGGTCAGCAGTTCCTGCGGGTCGTGCACCACCGCGGGTGCCAGATAGACGAGCTCACGAACCCTGACACCCGCGAGGGCCACCTCGAGCCGCGCAGAGTTCAGCTCCGCGGGATCGAGCCGGATCACAGGTTCATCCACCGTGACCTCGCCCGCCCGAGAGGACACCACAAGGGCCACACCATCGGCGGGAGCAGGCAGCGGGGTCGGTACCACCGGCCGCCAGGTCTGCACCTGGATGGAGCCCGGGCGCGGCCGGCGACGCGCGGGCGCGCGGGCACGTAGGGCTATCCGGTCGAGTTCCAGCAGGATCTCGCCCTGCTGGTTGACCACGGTCGCCCGCCCCCGCACAGTGCCTCCCCCGGCACCGGTGCGCTCGATCATCGCGATGACCGTGCCGGAGATCCGACGCCGCACGCGTACCCGCCTGACATGCCATGGCAGGCAGGAACCGTTCTCCCCGGCGTCGAGAATCCCGAGGCACTGGAAGACGGCGTCCAGTAACGGCGGCGGCAGATGGTGCGGGGCCATCACATCGTCGTCCGCGCGCAGGACCGCACAGATCCGGTCCGGTCCGCGACGCGCCGAGCGGATCGTCTGATAAGTGGGGCCGTAGGCGATGCCGCTGGACTGCCGCCACGTGGTGATCTCAGCCAGGCGCAGCTCGTCGGAACACGCGGCCCACCACGCCGCGAGGTCGAGGTACTCCGGGGGTGGGAGCGGAGCGCTCTCGGCACGGGCCTGGCAGTGCACCGTCCACGCGGCCGGCTCGCCCCCACCGGCCGGGTCCGCCGCGCTGACAGCCCATGACCCGTTGTCACCCAGCGCGGTCTCGATGTGTACCGCGGTGCCCGCGACCAGCAGGGGGGCCAGGAAGGAGACCTCGGTGAGCTCCCACCGGCGCCCAGGTCGCGTCGCGTCGCAGGCGGTGAGGATGGCGTCGATCTGAGCGGCTCCCGGCAACACCGGCGTGCCGCTGAGCCGATGGTCGGCCACCATCGGGTGGTCGGCGGAAAGAAGATTGCGCAGGCGAGTCATAGGTCGAGGTCGAACCGGTCACTAGCCAGGACGAGGCCGTTCACCTGGATGTCGATCACATGCTCTCCCGGGTAGTACCTACGGGTCTGTACCTCGCGAATCGGGTGAATCTTCTCCACCGTTCGACGCTCTCCGCCGGCCAGCTCAAGCGTGGTCAGCTTGAACACCTTCGGAATGCTCCGCCCGCCCTTTCGAACGTGGTGGACCACATAGTCGACCGCGACGGTGTGAGTCTTCTGGTCGGTGTTCCGCAGGTCGACTCTGATCGTGACGAAGTCACCCAGGATCACCGATCGCGGGCTGACGTCGAACCGAGCGACTTTCACGTGCTCGCCGCCGGTGACCCCCAGGATCTCCAGCGCCTCCTGGTTTCCCTTCTTCACCAGGGTTCGGAGACCGTGTTTCACCGTCCAGGACGTCCCCGGGCCAGAGCTCGCCAGCAGCCATCTCCGAGCGGCGGCGAGCGCGATCTCCGGATTATCCCGAGAGATATCATTGAGATTGTTCGCGACGGACTTGCGCACGTAGTCGGACGGGTCGTCGTGCAGCGTGTCCAGGATCCGCAGGACCGGATCGGGATCATGGACGAACCTGGTCAGGGTGCGTGCCCACGGCAGTCGGGGGCGGGTCCCCTCGCTGGCCAGCCGCCTGACGTTGTGGCTGGGGTGACACGCGAACTCGGCCAGGCGCGGCATCGTCAGGTCGTACCACTGCTCAATGAAGGGGCGGACGGCGTACTCGGCGGTGTGCCGCCTGGTGATCTCCACCAGGGCGTCGAGCGACTCCGCGGGGGTCTTCAGCCCGTACTCCTCGACGAACCGGGCGACGGGCATCAGGTACCAGCCGTTGTTGAACATTCCTTCGCCCTCGGCAAGCTCGTCGCCCAGGAGGGCGACGAGGATCACAAGTGCCTCGTTGTAGTCCTGCGGCAGGCGGCCGCGCAGGCCCTCGGCGAGAACGAGCACCCGGTCCTTCAGCTCCTTGCCGGGTATTCGCCCCTCAACCTCGGATGCGTACCCGTCGACGTCAAACCCGGGATGGAACTCACGGATCATCCCCCCCAACAGACGTGCGGCATCGCCGTTGAAGTGCCGCTTCAGTCCGTACTCGCCGTCCATCGTCACCGAACTTCCAGAATGCGGGTGTCCCCGAGGAGCGGATGCAGGTGTGGGCCGGCTTCCACCGGCTCTCGTGCTGGCTCCGGATCCGCCACCGATGATTGCTCCGGCGCAGGATCCTTCGTCTTCTTCGCGGTGGCCACAGTAGCCGGCGTCTCCGACACTTCTGGCACCCAGAACCGTTCACGGGCGAACGGGTAGCCGGGAATGTCCGCTACGCGGCGCCCGGTAGCCGCGTGCAGCGCCGGCCACGGCACGGCGGCGGCGCCGGCATTGCACAGCGAGGCGAGCGCCGAGTGCATCTGCCGCAGATCCGGCTGGTTGCGCCGCAGCGTGTGCAGCCAGCTCACCGCCGAGTCGGGCAGCGTCGCCCTGCTCGGCGGCGTGAGGTGGGGCTGCGACCCGATTTCCAGATACACCCCGGGCTCGCACTCACGGTGCAGGGCGGCGAGGGCCTGGGTGTAGCGAACCGGCAGGCGGATCGCGTCCGCCCAGGTGGACGGGTCGGCGACGGTCCGCTCGGTGTGCCAGCCACCGGTCACCGTCGATGCCAGTGGCAGCGCGGGGGGCCGGAACGCCACCGAGCCGACCGCCTCCCGGAAGGACCCCACGGCACCGACCATCGCGGCGGAGTGGAAGGCGTGGCTCACGGTCAGGCCGGTCGTCGGGTGCGCTGTGGCGGCCCGGAACCGCTCGACGGCCGCGGCCGGCCCGCTGACGGTGATACTGCGCGGGGCGTTGTAGGCCGCGATCTCCACTTCCGGGAACGCGGTGAGCTCCGCTTGAAGCGCCCCCGCCTCGGCGGTGACGACAGCCATGGTCCCGTCCGCGGGCTGTGCCTGCATGAGCCTGCCTCGCAGAGCGACCAGCGCGAGCAGATCCGGCAGGTCGAGGACGCCGGCGACATGAGCGGCGGTGAGCTCCCCGACGCTGTGGCCGATCACCATGTCGGGGCGCACCCCCCAGCCGCGCAGCAGGGCGGCCAGGGCGACCTGGACGCTCACGATGGCCGGCTGCGCATACCGGGTCTGGTGGATGTGGTCCGCGGACGAA
The DNA here is from genome assembly GCF_041008525.1 of Parafrankia sp. FMc2. Classification (NCBI taxonomy): domain Bacteria; kingdom Bacillati; phylum Actinomycetota; class Actinomycetes; order Frankiales; family Frankiaceae; genus Parafrankia; species Parafrankia sp. FMc2. The sequence goes on from NZ_JBFLUG010000066.1 coordinate 10,685, forward strand.
CCGAAAAGCACATCCAGCAGCGGGAGGTCGGTGTGCGGCCGCAGCAGCTCGTCGCACTCCTCCAACGCCTGGCGGAACACCGGCTCCGCGGCGTACAGCTCCCTCCCCATCTCCGGGTACTGCGATCCCTGGCCGGTGAACAGATACGCCACCGGGGTCCGCCTGCGGGTGAGCCGGACCGCCGCGGTCTGTCCCCGGGCGACCCGACGCAGACCGTCCACGAGCTGGTCGCGGCCGGAGCCAGCCACGACAGTCTGGTACCGCAGCGCCGCCCGTCCCGTGTTCGCGGTGTAGCAGAAGGCGTCCAGGGCGTCCTCCGACTCCGCACCCAGCCGGTCGGCGTAGGCGGCGGCCAGTTCGCGTACCGCGGACTCGGTGACACCCGCGACCCGCAGGAGATGGCTGCCGCGCGACGCCCTCGGCAGCCGGTCGGGCACCGGCGGCTCCTCGACGATGAGATGCGCGTTGACTCCCCCCATGCCGAAGGCGCTGACACCCGCGCGCCGAGGCGTGGGCCCGGCGGACCACGCGGTCGAGCGGTCGACCAGGTAGAACGGCGTCCGCTCGAACTCCACCCGGCCGTTGGGCCGCTGTACGTGCAGGGTGGGCGGGATGGTGCCGTGCTCCATCGCCAGCAGGACCTTCACCAGGCCGACCAGTCCCGCCGCCGGCTCCAGGTGGCCGAGGTTCGACTTGACCGACCCCAACGCGCAGAACTGGTTCTGGTCAGTACGCGCGCGCCAGGCCCGGGTGACGCCGTCCACCTCGATCGGGTCACCGAGGCTGGTGCCGGTGCCGTGTGCCTCCAGCAGGCCGATGGAGGAGGGCTCGACGTCGGCGTCGGCGAGCGCGGCGGCGATCACCTCCTGCTGGGCCCGGACACTGGGCGCGGAGTACCGGGTGGTCCGGCCCCCGTGGTTCACCGCCGTTCCCTTGATCAGGCCCCGGATCCGGTCGCCATCGCGCACGGCGTCCGGTGCCCGCCGCAACACGACGGCGACCGCGCCCTCGCCCGGCACGAATCCGTCCGCGGAGTCGTCGAACGCCCGGCAGCGCCGCCGCGGCGACAACGCCCCGAGGTTGTCCATGGACAGGAAGTACTCCGGGCTCACGGCCGCGTGCACAGCTCCGATCACCGCGGTGTCGATGTCGCCGGCGCGCAGGTGCTGCAGGGCCGTGTGCACCGCCACCAACGAGGAGGAGCACAGGGTGTTCACCACGAGGCTGGGTCCGTGCCAGTCCATCAGGAAGGACAACCGGTTCGGGATCATCGCCTCCAGGCCGAGTCCTCGGCCTTCGGAGACGCCGTGACGCACGCGCTCCTCGTGGTAGTGGTCGTGGCTGTAGGCGATCCACAGACCCGTCCGGTTGCCGGCGACGCGCTCACCGAGCTGCCCGCCGTCTTCCAGCGCCGACCAGATGACCTCATAGAGGATGCGTGCCTGGGGGTCGATCAGCGGGGCCTCTCGGGCGGAGATCCGGAACGGGCCCGGGTCGAACTCGTCGACCCGGTCGAGGAAGGACGCTTGTGGGATCTCGGCGGCCCCCGGCCGCCGGCGGCCCTCTGGAAGCGGGCCGACAGTGTCCCGGCCCTCTCGGAGCAGCGCCCAGAACTCCGCCGGCGACTGGGCAGTCGGCACCCGCACCGCAGCACCGACGACCGCGACGTCACGGGCGGAGATCCGATCGGTCGGGGCAGCGGACCCGATAACCGCGGCCGAACCGGCCACAGCGGCGGCCGCAGTCACAGCGGACGGCTCGTCGACTCGGGTCGGCTCCGCCGCCGGGGCGACGAGAGGTTCCGCCGACGGTACGGGGGCATGGCCGCCAGACGGGGCGACGCTCTGCGGCGCCTGCGGCAACCGCGGGGCCAGCCCGGCGACGAAGTCCGGGGCCTCACCCGCCAGGTAGTCGGCGAAGACCTGCGCCGTCGAGAACTCGAAGAACACCGCTGGGTAAAGCGCCAGGTCGTACTCACGCGAGAGGCGGTCGCTGAGGTCCACCAACCCGACCGAGTCGAAGCCGGCCGAGAGGAATTCGGTGTCGGCGTCGTCCTCGTCGATCCCGGCCTGCCCGAGGAACCACGCCAGGGCCCGCTCCGCCGGTTCCACGCCAGCCGGCGCCGCCGCGGCCCTGCCATGCGACGGCCGGGCCCGGGGTGCGTCGGCGGCCGGCGAGAGATTCGCGGGCACGACGGCGGCCGGCGCGGGGGCCGCGGGGTCGGGGTGTCCGGCGAACGCCTGCGCGGGCACACGCTTCGAGGAGAGGTCGACGAACACCAGCAGCGGGATTCCCGACTCGTCGGTGACGGTCTGCGTCACGCGGCAGGCCTCGGTGTTCCAGAACGCGACGTCGGTGCGGACGTAGGCGGCGTTCTCCAGCGACCCCAGCACCTGGATGCGTCCGACGGACAGCGGGATGAAGGCCGCCGCGTCCCGGGCACCGAACACCGCGCTGCCCGGGTCGATCGCCGCGATGGTCACGCTGTCGAGCAGGCCTGGGAACAGGCGTGCCTCCGGCGGGTTCATCGCGCGCTGCCGACCGCCCTCGATCCGGGCCAGGGTACCGCCGCCGGAAAGCGCGGCCACCCAGGAGATGTTGCGGTAGTACCGGCCATGGTGATAGCCGATCCGGCGCAGCCAGCGGTAGACGTCGGAGCCCGCGTGCGGCTGGCCGCACATCGGTAGAAGCGTGTCCAGGGGAACAGGCTGCGGCGGCGCGGCGGGCGCGCTCTCCATCTGCCCGGTGACGAACGGCCCCTCGTCGTCGCCGATCGTGAATCGCCCGTCGCCGTGCACCCGGCAGATCACCCGCGACGCCTCGGCCGGTAGCAGGGGCCGGTGGAACAGCACGTCGCGCGTGCCGTGGAAGGTCTCGCCCCGCAGTTCGACTCCCTGCCCGAGGAAGTCGAACCAGGCGACGCCCGGCAGCATCGCCGTCCGGTAGACCTGATGCTGCGCGATCAGCGTCTCCCCCGGAGAGAACACCCGCGAGAAGGCATAGCCGTCCGGACCGTCGGCGTCCAGGACCACGGGTGAGCCGGCCTGCGGGGAACGCAGCGGCTCCCGCAGGTCCAGCGAGACGCCTTCGAGCTGTGGTGCCGGCAGGAGCCGGGTGACCCACGGCATGCCCGCCTGGAAGGCCTCCCAGTCGACGGCTCGGCCGGCCTCGTACCGCTCCACGGCCACACGTGCCCGCTCGGCGTCGGGGCCGACGACGTCCGCGGCCGCGGAGCGCTCCGGGGCAGTGGCCAGCAGCCGTCCGCGCAGCGCCGCGGCGAGCTCGGCGGCGTTCACGCCGGTCACCGCCAGACGCACGGACCGATGCGGACGTGCCAGCCGCGCCGTCGCGCACACGTTCCCCAGATCCCCGGCGTTCGCGGGCAGGAAGCGCAGCCACTGGGCGGCCAGCTCGCGCAGCGCGGCGTCGCTGCCGGCGGACAGCGTCAGCACCTCGACGGTCCGCGACGCACGTGGCTCCGGTTCCCGCACCGGCACCGCCTCTGCGACGACGTGCCCGTTCGTGCCGCCGAAACCGAAGCAGCTCACCCCGGCCCGGCGCACCGCGGACCGCGGCCACTCACCGGACTCGGCAGGCAGATGGAACGGGCTCTCCTCCAGCCGCAGCCGGCGATTGGGCCGCTCGACGGCCGTACCCGGCAGCAGTCCGTCACGCAGGCAGGTCAGCACCTTGGCCAGGCCGGCGAGCCCGGCGGCGGAGTGCAGGTGGCCGATACGGCGCTTCAACGAGCCGAGCGCCACGGATCCGGGTGCCATCCCCTGCCGGCCGAAGACCTCCCGCAGCGCCTGCACCTCGATCGGGTCACCGATCATCGTGCCGGTGCCGTGCGCCTCGACGTACTGCACGGTGGTCGGATCAACCCTCGAGTACACGTCCTCGAGCAGTTCGACCTGTGCCCGCAGGTTCGGCGTGGTGACTCCCATGGTGCGGCCGTCGTTGTTCACCGCCGACCCGGTGATCGCCCCGAGCACGAGGTCGCCGTCTGCGAGGGCGGCGGCCATCGGCTTGAGCACCATCGCGACGGCTCCCTCTCCGGGCACGTATCCGTTGGCCCGCTCGTCGAAGGTGTGGCACAGGCCGTCCGGCGAGAGCGCGCCCGTCCGGGACAGCAGCACATAGGTGAGGGGGTCGATCAGCAGGTCGACAGCGCCGACGACGGCGAGGTCGCAGGCTCCGGCCCGCAGGCTCTGGCAGGCGAGCCAGACCGCCGTGAGCGAGGAGGAGCAGGCGCTGTCGACGACCAGGCTCGGTCCGGCCAGGTCGAACCGGTCCGACATCCAGGCGGCCGTGAAGTTCTGCGAGCGTCCCCAGAGCGCGGCCGGGTTCGGCGGGCCGATGTCGGTCGGCGCGAGGCCGCGGCCATGGTCGAAGCCGTAGGAGTTCATTCGCGCGGCGACGTAGACGCCCGCGGCCAGCCTCGGCCGCCGGCCGAGGTAACCGGCGTCCTCCAGAGCGCGGGAGCCCACCTCGAGCATCACCCTCTGCTGCGGGTCGAGCAGGAGCGCGTCCGCGGCGGTCAGCCCGAACGCGGCGTGGTCGAAGGCGAAGGGGTCCGACAGGAACGCACCGCGTTCGTGGCGGCCCTGGTGGTCGCCGTCGCCGAGGTACAGATCGCGTGCCCAGCGCCCCGCCGGGACATCGCTCACCTCGACCGAGTCCTGAGCGAGCATCCAACGCAGATCTTCGACGTCCTCCGCGCCGGGCAACCGCACCGCCAGGCCGATCACGGCGATCCGTTGATCCGTCGGCGCGGCTCCCCCGCCGCCGGGGGCAACCGCAGGCGAGGTCACCTCGGCTGTCCCCGCGAGAACGGCCGGGGGCCGCGCCGCGGCCGGTTCCGGCCCGGATGTCGCGGCGGATGTCGCGGCCAGTCTCGCCGCGAGGTCGGTACCGCTCCTGGCCTCCATGACCGTCGACGGATCGACGGTGTCGCCGTGCCGGCGCTCAATCGCTCCCACCAGGCTAGCGATCATCAGCGAGTCCAGACCGAGGTCGGCCAGCGCGCAGTCGCCGGGATCAGTGCCGAGAACCTCAAGGAATGCGTCTCGCACGAGCCTGAGGGTGGACGCCGGCGGGGCGGGCGACGCCCGTCCCGCGCTCACCGGGATCGGCGGCGCCTCCCGCAGCTGCCGCGACACCTCGGGCCGCGGCGGCGACACCTCCGGCCGCGGCGGCGCCAGCCTCGCCCCAGGGAAGATCACCGCGCCGCCGGAACGCAGGTGCGCGTCGAAGGCGGCGAGCCCTTCGTCGACCGAGATGGCGTGCGCGGCGCCGAAGGAAGCCGCCGCGGCCAGCCCCACACCCGTCCAGTCGGGCCAGGCGTGCGCGGTGACGACAGTGGAATGGCCGCTCTCCCGCTCGGCCAGGGCGAGCTGGTAGGCGTTGGCGAGGGAGTAGTCGACCAGGCCGCGACCCGCGTCCGCCAGTACGCCGGCGAGCGACGAGACCAGCACCACGAAGTCGGCGCCCTGCTCCTGGGCGAGCCGGGTCAGATGCTCCGACCCCGACCGTTTCGGGGCCACCACCCGGGCCGCGGCCGTCCATTCACGACGGCGTACCGGGCCGAGCGGATTGGCGACACCCGAACTGTGCACGACACCGATGAGGCGACCCCAGCGGGCACCGAACCGAGCCACCGCCGCGGTCACGGCCGTGGCGTCCGACACGTCGCAGGAGACGTAGTCGACCTCCGCGCGCAGACTCAGGTCCCGGAGCGGTCCGTCCTGACCGAGGTCGACCGCCGAGCGGCCGAGAATGCCGAGCCGGGTGGCCCCCCTGTCGACGAGGCGACCGGCCAGCCGCCGACCGACCGCGCCGAGCCCCCCGGTCACGAGGTAGTACCCGTCCGACTCCATGGGCGTGGATGGCCCCGCCGTCGCGGGTGTCTCCCACATGGTGTGACGGGTACCGCGCCGGTAGGCCACCGTCCTCCCCGCGCTCCGCTCCTCCTGCGGCGAAGCCAGTTCGGCGAAGATCTGCCGGGCCCATGCGGCCGGAGAATCGCCGGGATCGAGATCAAGAACCAGCGCGGTCGACCGGATCTCCGCGCAGGCCGCGCGAATGGCGGCCGCCCTCGCCGCGGCGTCGGGCCGCAGCCGCGCGCGGTCGGACTCGTCGACCACGGCCATCCCGTGATCCACCCACACGACCGTGTCGGCCGTCAGGGAGCGCAGCACCGTCCAGAAGTAGTCCTCCAGGCCGTCGCCCGCGCCGAGCATCACAGCCGTGTCGGTCGGTGCGCCCGCCGGGGCCACGGTCACACCGAGATCGCGCAACGCGTCACGCAGCGCGCCCACACCGACGCCGACCAACGAGACGGTCATCCCGCCGCCGCCGCCGGCCGCCGCACCACCGCCCGCCGCCACGCCGTCGCTGACCGGGTCGAGCCGCCAGGTCTGCCGCACAGCGGTGGGTGCCTGGCCGGACGTCGTACCCGGCTCCCGCCAGAAACGATCACCGGCGAACGGGTAGGTGGGAAGATCGGTGACACTCGCCCCGGGCGCGGACAGCGCCGCCCAGTCGACGTCGGCGCGACCCCGCCGGATGGCCTGCGCGATCGCGGCCCGCTCCTGCGGAGCATCCGGCTGGCCGGGTACCGACTCGTCGGCCTCCACGACCGGGAGCCGACCCTCGGCGATGTCACGAAGCCCACGCACCGTGTCCTGCGCGGTCCGCCCGTACACCGCGGACTGGAACCGCAACGGCGACCGACCGACGTTGGCGGTGTGGCAGAGGTCGACGAGTTCGGTGTCGCTCGACGCCGCCGCGAACCGGTCGGCATAGCTCTCGGCGAGCCGGCGCACCGCCACCTCACTCGCCCCACTCACCCGCACCACAAAACCGTCCTGCGACGACGACCGCGACCGCACCACCGCCGGCGCCTCCTCCACCACCACATGCGCATTCGTCCCACCCATCCCGAACGCACTCACCGCCGCCCGCCGCGGCACACCACCACCCACCCACTCCACCGGACGATCCACCAGATAGAACGGCGTACTCTCGAAAACAATGTGATCATTCGGACGCCGCACCCGCACCGTCGGCGGAATAACCCCGTACCGCATCGCCAACAACACCTTCACCAGACCCGCCAACCCCGCCGCCGGCTCCAGATGACCAATATTCCCCTTCACCGACCCCAACGCACAGAACTGCGACCGCGACGTGAAACCCCGCCACGCCCGCGTCAACCCCTCCACCTCGATCGGATCACCCAGCCCCGTACCCGTCCCGTGCGCCTCCAACAACCCCACACTCCCCGGATCCACCCCCGCATCCACCAACGCCGCCACCACCACCTCCGCCTGCGCCGCACTCGACGGCACCGTCAACCCACCCGACCGACCACCATGATTGACCGCCGTACCCCGAATCACCCCGTGAACACGATCCCCCGCGCGCAGCGCCGCCCCCAACGGCCTCAACACCACCGTCACCACACCCTCACCCGGCACAAAACCGTCAGCCGCCGCATCAAAAGGCCGCGACACACCGGAAGGGGATATCGCCCGCAGATTGTTCATGGCGGTGTAGTGCAGGGGAGAAATACCGAGTCGCACACCGGCGACGATGGCCTGATCGCATTCTCCGGAACGGAGGCTGCGCACCGCCGTGTGCAACGCCACCAACGACGACGAACACAACGTGTCAATCGTCATACTCGGCCCGCGCAGATTCAGGAAATGACTGACCCGGTTCGCCAGGAAGGCGTTGTGATTCCCCAGGCCGCTGGGGGCGTCGAGCTCCGGACCGATGTTGTGGTCGCGATAGTGCTGATAGCTCGCCCCGACGAAGACCCCGGTGGACGGTGACATCGATCGCGGGGGAATCCCGGCCGATTCCAGGGCCTCCCAGGCCGTCCGCAGCAGCCAACGAACCTGCGGGTCGAGGACCTCGGCCTGAGTCGGGAAGAACTCGAAGAAGCCCGCGTCGAACTCCTCGATGTTCTCCAGGAACGCGCCGACGGCAGGTCCGTCTGCGCCGGACCGGTCGCCCCAGCGGAAGGCGGGTGCGGGTCTGATCGCCGAGGAGCCGGTGTTCAGCAGCGACCAGAACCGCTCCGGGTCACCGGCGCCGGGCAGCGCGCACGCCAGCCCGACCACGGCGACATCGGTCGGCTCGACGCCGGGGACAGGCTCGGCCCGCCCCGCCGGCTCCACCACCGTCGCCTGTGCCGCCGGCACCACCGGGACCGCCGGGACCGCCGGGACCGCCGGGACCGTGGCAGCCGTCGACACGGTCGGACCGTCGTCCCGCGCGGCCCCGGCGGCCAGGAGGGCAGCGAGCGCACGCGGGTCTCGCGCGTCGAGCACGTCCATCGGCGTGACGGAGACGCCGAGACGTTCGGTGAGCCGCACGGCGATCTCCGTGGCGAGCATCGAGTCCAGCCCGGCGGCGGACAGCGCCGTACCTTCAGTGATCATCGGATCGCGCATGGTCTCGCGCACCACGGCGAGCACAGTTCGGGCATCCGGCTCGCCACCGCCCCGTTCGGACGGCGCGGACGACGCGGACGACGCGGTCCGCGGCGCGGCGGGCACCGAACGGTAGACGACGTCCTCAAGCCGGACGAGTGGGCGCCCGGTGGGATCGAGCAGCGTCACCGTGCCGCGCCGGATCCCAGGATCCGTCTCGGCGGCACGCAGGTGCGCGAAGGCCGCCTCAGCCGGGTCCCCCCACCGCACCGTCCGCCCGATCGATACCGGAAGGTAGGCCCGGTCGGACTCCTCCGGATCAGCCAACGTCAGCACGGCCATGCACTGCAACGCGGCGTCGACCGACGCCACCGCTCGTGACGGGCCGGGGTCGCCGGTCGCCAGCCCGGCCAGGACACCATCCGGGCAGTAGTGGATGTCAGTGATCGCGGTCAGCGGCGAGCCGAACTCCATGCCGTGGGCGGCGAACCACGCGTAGAGCCCCGCGGGGTCGAGCCGACGGTGGTAGTTCGCCCGCACCTCGTCGACAGCGTGCGCGGCCGGTTCGGGCTCGGCGGGACCGTCGAGCCGAAGCCGAGCGATGACCCGCTCGCCGTAGCGGAACGTCACCGTGCTCCCCGAGATTGCCCCCGCCAGGTCGCTGTGCAGGTCACCAGCGCCGGCGCCGCGCGCCAGGAAGGTGGCGTCCCGCAGGACGGCCGCGGCGCCCAACGACCGCACGACCAGCAGCGCCGCCGGCACGGTCGGCTCGCCGAACACGCGATGCACTGCCATGGCTGTCTTCACGACGGCGGAGCCCGGGGCGTCGGCGTCGGCGTCGCGGTTCCGGGCACCGGGTGCTCGGAACGGGTACGGAGGAAGGTTGACCCTGCGGGTGGGAGGTCCGGTGAACAACGCGTCCAGATCGACGTCCTCGCCGACGACGAAGCGTCGCGCCGCATCCGCCAGGTCCCGTGCTCGTGACAGATCCCGCCCGACCGCCGGAGTCGAGCCGTCGAGCACCTGGCCCGCGATGTCCTCCCCCGACTCCAGTACTCGGCGCAGCCCCGCCGCCAGCCCGTCCGCGGTCGCCGCGATCACAGCGACGCGGAACGCCCGGTGGTCCCGGCCCGACGCCGCGGAGCGGCACAGCTCGGCGGCGCCGACCGCATGACGGTCCGCGAGCCAGCGCTCGACATCCGCGACCCGGCGTGCAAGGGCCTCGGGAGTGTGCGCGGACAGCACTAGAAGATGCTCGCCCGCCGACGGACCGGGCGAGGAGGCGGACGCCCGGCCCACGGGCGTGCCCTGCCCGTCAGGACCGCCGGCGTCGCCCGTGAAGTACTCCTCGACGATGACGTGCGCGTTGGCGCCGCCCATTCCGAAGGCGCTGATGCCCGCCCGCCGCAGCCCGTCCACGGTCCACGGTGTCGCCCGGGTGGGCAGCACGAGCGGGGCTGCGGAAAGGTCGATGTGCGGTCCGGTGCTCCGGAAGCCGGCCAGCGGCGTGATCTCACCGTGCGCCAGGCACAGCAGCACCTTCACCAGGCCGGCGAGACCGCTCGCCGGCTCCAGGTGGCCCAGGTTCGCTTTGACCGACCCCAGGTGGCAGGGGCCGCGATCGACACCGTCTCCCAGTACCTCCGCGAGCGCCGCGATCTCGATCGGGTCGCCGAGCCGGGTTGCTGTGCCGTGGGTCTCCACCATCGAGATGTCCGCTGGCGCCAGGTTCGCGTCGCGCAGCGCGGCGCGGATGACGGCGGCCTGCGCGGCGCTGCGCGGCACCGTCAGCGCGCTGCCCCGCCCGCCGTGGTTGACGGCTGTTCCGCGCAGAACGCCCCAGATGTGGTCGCCGTCGCGCTCGGCGTCGGCCAGCGGCCGCAGCATCACGGCGATGGCGCCCTCGCCGGGCACGAAGCCGTCCGACTCCTCGTCGAAAGGCCGAGGTCGGGTCGGCGACAGGGCTCCGAGCCGGCTCAGACTACGGTAGTACCAGGGTGTGAGGCCGACATGGCAGGCCGCGACCAGCGCCGCGCCGCACTCACCGCGCCGCAGCGCCGCGACGGCCTGGTGCAGCGCAACCAGCGAGGACGAGCAGAGCGTGTCGACGGTCTGGGACGGGCCCGTCAGGTCCAGCGTGTACGAGATCCGGTTGGCGAGGAACGCGTTCATGGAGCCCAGGGCGGTGTGCGGGCCGACCTCGGCGAGCCCGTGCGCGTCCCGGTGATGGGTGTAGGTCGCTCCGACGAACACGCCGATGTCGCGGCGTCGCGCGAGCCCGCTCCCGTCGACCACCGACCAGGCGTGCTCCAGCAGCAGTTTCTGTTGCGGGTCCATCTCGTCGGCCTCACGCGGGGAGATGCCGAAGAACCGCGGGTCGAACCGGTCCATCTCGGTAACGAAGGCACCGATTCGGCAGTACGTGCCGTTCTCCTGGCCGCGCCGCTGATAGTGCGCGTCGACGTCCCACCGGTCGCCCGGCACCTCGGTGAACACATCGCCGCCCGCGCGCAGCACGGACCACAGCTCGTCCAGGTCCGACACTCCGGGGAAGTCGCCGGAGACGGCCACGACAGCGATGTCCCGCGCCCCGTCCCGAGCTACTTCCCGGACCTCGCCGCCTGCGCCCGCCGATTGGTCGGCGGCGCCTGCCACGACAAGGGTCGGCGCCGCGGCGGGAGTCGATCCGGATGTCTCCGAGGACGACGGACGCGCGGGCGGATGTGCCGTGTACCGGTCCACCAGCGCCGCCGTCAGCTCGGCGACGTCGTCGTACTCCAGAAACAGCGTGGCGGGAAGCCGGGTGCCCCAGCGGCGGGACAGTTCCTCGGACAGCTCGACACTCAGGATCGAGCTGATCCCGTAGTCGGACAGCGGGACGGACGGATCGAAGCCGGTCAGGCCGAGGCGCTCGGCCAGGAAGGATCCCAGTTCCTCGGCGACTCGTTCCCCCGCCGCCGGCGACTCCACGCCGGCGGGCGGCACCACACCAGTCGGCGGCACCACACCAGTCGGCGATGCCACACCGGCGGACGACGACTCCGAGGTCGGCGGGCCGGGCCGGACGTCCGTCCGCGCCGCCGTCTCGGCGGCCGTCTGGCGCACCGGGGGATGCGCGGCATCGGGGTGAGCGATCACCACCTGGCGAAGCCCACTGGCCAGCGCCGGAGAAAGCGCGTCCAGGGCCTCCTCCGTCGCCAGGGGCCGCACACCGCGCCGCTGGAGCTGGTCTGCGACCGCGGCGCCCATGCCGATCTCGCCCCACAGGCCCCAGTCGATGCTCAGCCAGGGCGGCCCGGAGTACGCGTAGGCGTCGAGATACGCGTTGGCGGCCGCGTAACCGCCCTGCCCGAGGTTGCCGAAGGCACCCGACACCGAGGCGAACAACACGGCGAAGTCCAGCGCCGAGACGTCCACCACCGCGGCCAGTGCACGGACCGCGGTGGCCTTGGGCCGGAGCACCTCGGCCAGATCCTCGGCGGACATGCCTCGGATCAGGCCGTCCCGCAGCGTCCCCGCGGCGAGTACGACTCCGTGGAGCGCGCCGTGCCTGTCCTCGAAGGAGCGGATCACCGTCGCGAGCTCGTCCCGATCACAGACGTCGGCCGCGTACGAGGCGACCGCGCAGCCGTGCCCGGTGATCTCGGCCAGCGCGCCCTTGTCGAGGCGAGCCCCGCCGGACCGGCTCACCAGCGCCACCGCGCCCGCACCGTCGCGCGCGAAACGGCCGGCCACCGCCAGGCCCAGGCCTCCGTGCCCACCGATGATCAGGTAGCGGCCTGATCGCCGGACCGGCGTCGGCTCCCGCGACGCCTCGAGCTCCACGCGCACGGGGGCCAAGCGGACACCGTGGCGATAGCCGATCTCGACGGGGCCGTCACCGAGCTCGGCCAGTACGGCCGCGGCATCGGAGGTGGCGTCGAGATCGACGAGGCGCGGACGCAGGCGCGGATACTCGATCGCCGCGGTGCGGACGAGGCCCCACAGCGCGCCGCGGGCCGGTATGGGACGGTCGTCCCCCGCCACGGCCTGGCCGTTCTCCGTGACCACGACCAACCGCGATGCGCGCTGCCGGCCGGCCAGCGTGCGGACCATGGTCGCGAAGCCGTTCAGGCCGTCGCGGAGCTCCTCCTCGTCCTCACGGGCGGCGCCGGTGGCCGGCAGGTACACGACGCCCGCGATGTCGTCGGTGACACGGGACCAGAAGGCGCCCCAGTTCGCCTCGTCGCAGACATCCTCGTCGTCGACGGTCACGACCTCGGCTCCGGCGGCGCGCAGGGCACCCGCGAGCGGATCCCCGAGCCGCGCCCCAACCGCCCGGCCGCCGACGACGACCCAGGTACCGGCGAGTTCCGTCGCCCGCGGCGGTGGGTCGGCCGGCGACCATCGGATCGCGGTCAGCAGGCCCGGGGCGAGCGCGGGAAACGGGACGGGGACGGGGTACCGCAGGCGCGCGCCGGTCAGTTCGGCGAGCGTCCTGCCCAGCGGGTCGACCACGATGGCGTCCCCCGCCGCGTAGGCGCCCGTGACCTCGGTGCGCCGGGCCACCACCCGGAGCTCGCCCGCCGACGGGGCCAGCGGGCCGACCAGCGTCAGCCGGGACACTGCGATCGGCACCATCGGCCGCGGGTGGTCCGGATCGTCCTGCAGGGCGCAGCTCATCACCTGCAGCACACCGTCGAGCAGCAGGGGCTGGGCATACCACGGCTCTGCCGACGCGGGGAGGCTCAGCGACGCCTCCGCCACGCCGTCGCCGACCGAAAGGCTCCGGATGGTCTGGAACAACGGGCCGTACTTCAGCCCGGAGCCGCCCCATCGCGTATAGAGGTGCGTCGGGTCGACGGATACGGAGGCCGCGGGCACGGCGAGCGCGGGTACGGCGAGCGCGGGTACGGCGAGCGCGGGACCCGGGGACAGGCGGCGGCCCAGACCGCCCGAGATCCGAACGCGCCGCGGGTCGGCGGGGTCCGGGCCGTCCAGTCGCGACAGTTCGAACTGCGTCGGGTCGCCGGGAACGGCGTCCAGGCGAAGTGTGCCCCGCTCCTCACCCGTCATGGTGAACGGGCGGACGAACTCCACACCAGTCAGCTCGACCGGGGTGAAGGGGCCGGCACCAGTGACAGCGACGATCGCCATTTCCAGCTGGATCGCGGCGGGCAGCATCGCGACGCCACCCGAGCGGTGTTGGGCGAGAATCTCGTCCGCGGCGCTGAACGTCTTCTCGTAGGTCTCGGTACGACGGGTCACAGTGCCGCCCCCTGAGTCTCGTAACGGCGGTCGAACAGCGGATGCGCGGCCGGCTCGTCAGGCCGGGCCGAGGCGCCCGCCAGCACCGACGGCACCGCCAGCGGCTGCCGGTCGAAGGGATAGCCGGGGATGTCCGTGGTGCGGTGGCCCTTGCCCGCGTGGACGGCCTGCCACAGCACCTCGGCGGAGCCGTCGCTGTAGTGCGCCGCCACTGCGGCGTGCAACTCCGGCTGGTCGGGCCGGCCCCGGCGGAGGGTGTGCCGCCAGCGCAGATCCGAGCCGGGCAGGGTCGCCCGCGCAGGTGCCGTCAGCGCCGTGTCCGGGCCGATCTCCCAGAACACTCGTGCGCCGCCGTCGTGAATCCGGGTCAGCGCCTCGGCGAACCGCACCGGTTCGCGGATCGCCCGTGCCCACGCCGCCGCCGCATCCGTCTCCGGCTGCTCGGTGTACCAGTCGCCAGTCAGGGTGGAGGCGAACGGGACACGTGGCGCATTCCGGGGGGTCACCTTCATCGTCGCCTCGAACCCGCCAACCGCGCCCGCCATGGCGGCCGAGTGGAAGGCGTGACTCACGGCGAGCCGCGTCGTCCGGAACGGCGCCTCGGCGCGGAACCGCTCGACAGCCGAGGTAGGCCCGCTCACCGTGATGCTCGTCGGGCTGTTGTAGGCGGCGACCTCCACTTCTGGATGGCCGCTGAGGGCGCCGCGCAACACGTCGGCGTCGGCGAGGACGGCCGCCATGGTGCCCGCGCCGGGCTGCGCGTGCATGAGCTGCCCGCGCGAGGCGACGAGCCGCAGCAGATCCGGCAGGTCGAAAACGCCGGCCGCCCAGGCGGCGGTGAGCTCGCCCACGCTGTGCCCGACGACCATGTCGGGCACGACGCCCCAGGCTTCGAGCAACCGAACCAGAGCGACCTGCACGCTGACGATGCCGACCTGCGCGTAGCGCGTCTCGTCGAGACTGCCCCGGGCGGTCCCGAAGAGAAGTTCCAGCAGCGGCTGGTCGCAATGCGGCGCGAGGAGCTCGGCGCACTCGTCGAGCGCGGCCCGGAACAGCGGCTCCGCGTCGTACAGACCGCGGCCCATGCCCGCATGCTGGGAGCCCTGGCCGGTGAACAGGAAGGCGGTCAGCGGCGGCTGGTTGGCGCGGCGACCCACGGGCCGGGTGCCGGCGGCCACCTCGGTCATGGCGGACGCCAGCTCGGCGCGCTGCGCGCCCGAAACAGCCACCCGGAACCGATGCGAGGCACGCCCGACATTGGCGGTGTACGCGATGTCGCCCAGTGGCTGGTCGGAGTCGGCCAGGTGGGCGGCGTAGCTCTCGGCGAGCCGGCGCACCGCCATCTCACTCGCCCCACTCACCCGCACCACAAAACCGTCCTGCGACGACGACCGCGACCGCACCACCGCCGGCGCCTCCTCCACCACCACATGCGCATTCGTCCCACCCATCCCGAACGCACTCACCGCCGCCCGCCGCGGCACACCACCACCCACCCACTCCACCGGACGATCCACCAGATAGAACGGCGTACT
The DNA here is from genome assembly GCF_041008525.1 of Parafrankia sp. FMc2. Classification (NCBI taxonomy): domain Bacteria; kingdom Bacillati; phylum Actinomycetota; class Actinomycetes; order Frankiales; family Frankiaceae; genus Parafrankia; species Parafrankia sp. FMc2. The sequence continues at coordinate 25,905 of NZ_JBFLUG010000066.1, forward strand.
CTCGAAAACAATGTGATCATTCGGACGCCGCACCCGCACCGTCGGCGGAATAACCCCGTACCGCATCGCCAACAACACCTTCACCAGACCCGCCAACCCCGCCGCCGGCTCCAGATGACCAATATTCCCCTTCACCGACCCCAACGCACAGAACTGCGACCGCGACGTGAAACCCCGCCACGCCCGCGTCAACCCCTCCACCTCGATCGGATCACCCAGCCCCGTACCCGTCCCGTGCGCCTCCAACAACCCCACACTCCCCGGATCCACCCCCGCATCCACCAACGCCGCCACCACCACCTCCGCCTGCGCCGCACTCGACGGCACCGTCAACCCACCCGACCGACCACCATGATTGACCGCCGTACCCCGAATCACCCCGTGAACACGATCCCCCGCGCGCAGCGCCGCCCCCAACGGCCTCAACACCACCGTCACCACACCCTCACCCGGCACAAAACCGTCAGCCGCCGCATCAAAAGGCCGCGACACCCCGGAAGGCGAGAAGGAACGGAGACGTGAACCCAGCTGGAAGTACTGCGGAGAAACACCCATGTGAACGCCGGCGACGATAGCCTGATCACATTCTCCGGAGCGGAGGCTGCGCACCGCCGTGTGCAACGCCACCAACGACGACGAACACAACGTGTCAATCGTCATACTCGGCCCGCGCAGATTCAGGAAATGACTGACCCGGTTCGCCAGAATGGCGTTGTGGTTCCCCAGGCCGGCCGCGGTCTGCACAACCTCGCCGACGACCTGGTCACGGTAGTGCTGATAGCTCGCCCCGACGAAGACACCCACCGACTCGCCGGACAGCCTCCCGGCCACTCCAGCATCCTCGAGCGCCCGCCAGGCGGACTGGATCAGGTGGCGCTGCTGCGGGTCCATCCACTCGGCCTCGGCGGGCGAGATCTGGAAGAAGCCCGGGTCGAAGCTGGTGAGCTCGTCCACGAACCCGGCCCGGCGCAGGTACACCGTGCCGGCGGCCGGTTCCTCGGAGTAGTAGGCGTCGATGTCCCAGCGAGACTTCGGCACCTCCTGAAGGCAGTCCTGCCCGTCCATCAGCAGGCGCCACAGCTCGGCGGGGTTCGCCGCACCGGGGAAGATCCCGTCCAGGCCGATGACAGCGATGTCCTGCGCACGCACCTCGGCCTGGTCCGCCGCCGGTTCAGCGACCGCCGCCGGTTCAGCGACCGCCGCGGGAGCGGCGGAAGCCACCGGAGGCGCGGAAGCCACCGGAGGCGCGAGAGTCGCGGGAGCGGCCGGCGGCGGGGTCCGGTCCTGCGAGCCGTCGGCGGGAGGCACCAGCGCAGGTACCCCGTAGCCCTCCCTCAGGTCGCGGGCGAGAGCGGTCACGGTCCCGGCCTCAAGGACAAGGGTGATCGGGATGTCCACGCCGAGTCGCGCCCGGATGTCCTGGGCGAGCGACACCGCCAGCATCGAGTCCAGCCCCTGATCCTCCAGCGGGCGGTCGAGATCGAGTGCCTCGGGATCGATCTCGAGGGCGCCCGCCACCCACTGTGCGAGGGCCCACTCGATGCGGGTGGCTGTGCCGGGGCGGTGCCCGTTGCTGGTCGCCGACACCGACGCGGCGTGGGGTCTGCCGACCCGAGGCGACGATGCCGGCGAACGGTCCGGCCGCTGCGCACGGTCCGGCTGCGCGTCCGCCCCGGGGGGCGGCGCCGGCCGCGAGGCGGAGAGGCGCTTCCAGGTCACGCCGCGGGCCTCGAGCAGGAGACCGGCGCCGTCGGTCATCACCAGGCTTGCGGTCAGGACCCCCGCACCGGACACAGGCCTGTCCTGGCGCGCGTACACCCGCACGGTGGCGGGCAGCGTGCCCTCCACCGTCAGGCGGTCGATGAGGAACGGCACGTACAGCCCGTCCGCACCGCAGGCCGCGAGCGCAACCTGGAACGCACCGTCGAGCAGCCGGGCGTCCACCTGGCCGTCCGTCCGGTCTACCCGCAGCGTCCCGACCGCCTCGCCCGGGGCCACCGCCAGCGACGTGAGGCACCGGAACGTTGCGCCGTACCGCAGGCCGTGCCGTTCGAAGTCCCGGTAGACGGCGGCCAGGTCGACAGCGTCGAATCCGTCCACCGTGCCGGGGAAGGCCAGGACGGACTCGCCGGCCGCGGTCGGGCGCGTGTCTTCGATCTCCGCCTCGCAGACCGCGACTCCGGCGTCGTCGTGGAACACGATGGTGTGCTCCCGGCGTGCTGTCAGCGTCGCCGGCGGATACACCGGTGCGCCCAGGCGCATGCGGCGCAGGGTGAACCGGTCCCGACCGAGGAGCTCTGCGACCCGGCCGGGGTAGCTCGCCCCGGGAAGGGTCGCCCTGTTCAGCACGATGTGCTCGGCGGCCTGCGGATGCTCCGACCAGGTGCGTTCTTGCACCGGTTCACCCACGGAGGCTGCCGGTGCGACGACGGGCGGCGTGGCTATCCGCTCCAGGTCCGCGGGTTCGAGCCACAGCCGGGTCGGTGCATGAGGGGCGGTCGGGAACCGCACGCCGTGCCGGCGCGGCTCCGCCGCGAGGTCCGCGCCCGCGACGAACCGAAGCGCCGCCGCCGCCAGACCGGCGCGACCGGCCGCCTCCTCCGGCACGGGCTGGACCGAGGTTCCGTGAGCCTCGCCCAGATAGACGGACCGGGCGGTACGCACACCGGCCAGGAAGAGGCTCAGCTTGTCGTCGAGCTGCTCGATGCTGTCGGCCACACAGGCCAGCCGGTGACGCGCCGGCGTCCGTCGGCGACTGGCCGCGCACAACGCCGCCAGCGGCGGACAGAGCGGCGACCTGATCATTCTCACCAAGCGGCCGGCCAGCCCGAGCAGGGCCTCGGCCGATTCGGCTGACAGCACGAGCAGGCTGATCGTCTGGGGTTCGGCGGGCTTTGCCGGCGGCGCTTCCAGGACTGCATGGGCGTTCGTGCCGCCGAAGCCGAAGCTGCTCACTCCCGCGACGCGCGGGCCGGACCAGGGCAGCAACCGGTCGGCGACGAACAGCGGCGAATCCTCGAACGGGAACGCCCTGTTGGGGGAGCCGAGGTTCACGGAGGCAGGGATCTGCCCGGCCTGCATCGCCAGGATCGTCTTGATGACTCCGGCGATACCGGCCGCCGGTTCCAGGTGACCGATGTTGGTCTTGACCGAGCCGATGGCTACCGAACCGGGGCCCGCCCCGCCCAGGACCGCCCGCAGTGCCTCCAGCTCGATGAGGTCGCCCAGCTGGGTGCCCGTTCCGTGCGCCTCGACGTAGCCGAGGCTGTCCGTCCCGGACGCGGTGAGCGCAGCCCGCAGGACGGCCTCCTGCGCAGGGCGGCTCGGGGCCGTCAGGAAACCCGCGTCGGCGCCGACATGGTTGACCGCGGTGCCGCGGACCACGGCGAGCACCGGATCGCCGTCCCGCTCCGCATCGGCGAGCCGCTTGAGCAGGATCACTCCGGCGCCCTCGCCGCGCACGTAACCGTCGGCGCCGTCGTCGAACGTCCGGCACAGGCCGCGGGGCGAGAGCATCCCGTTGCGGGCGAACGAGCGCGTCTTGTCCGGGGTGAGCACCAGATTGGCGGCGCCCACGACAGCCGCATCGACGGCGCCGGCGCGCAGCTGGGCCGCGGCCAGATGCAGAGCCACCAGCGAGGAGGAGCACGCCGTGTCCACGGTGAGGCTCGGGCCGGACCAGCCGAACACATGCGAGACACGGTTGGCCAGCATCGACATCGCGCTGCCGGTGGCGACATGGGGGTCGTCGTGCCCGACGCTGCTGGCCACCAGTTCCGGGAAGTCACTGGCGATGGTGCCGACGAACACCGCGGTGTTCGACCCCAGGGCTGCCGCGTCGTACCCGCAGCTCTCCAGAGCCTCGTCCGTAACCGACAGGAGCAGTCTCTGCAGAGGGTCGAGTCGGCGTGCCTCCCGATGGGAGATGGTGAACCGGTCAGCGTCGAACAGTTCGATGTCGTTGACCCAGGCCGCCGGCATGCGGTCCGCCTCGGCCCAGAGATGGCCCCAGCCGCGGTGGTCGGCCGGCGCCGGCCCGACGCTGCGGACGCCCGCGGCGAGGTTGGCCCAGAACTCGTCAGGTGTATTCGCGCCGGGGAACCGGCATGCCAGACCGATCACAGCCAGGGGTGCCTGGTGGTCACCGTCCCGAGGAGTGGGGAGGGAGGACGCCGGTACGGCGGACTCGACCTCGGCGGCGCGCCCGGCAGAGGCCACGGTGGCGGTGGCGGCGACGCTGGCGCTGGCGGCGGGTGCAGCGACGGACTCCAGTAGCCCTGCCAGCCTCACCGGGGTTCCGGTGGCGATGATCTCGGGCGCGCCGACCTCCCGACCCAGCTCGCGGGTGAGGGCTGCGGCCGCGACGACGACGTTCGCCGAATCTCCGCCCAGGTCGAAGAAGTTGTCGTCGCCGGCCATCTCGGCACGGCCCAGGACCGCCGCGAAGACCCGGCTGACGGACCTGACCACGTCATCCTGTGCGCGGCGGCCGGGGCCCGGTTCGTCTGGAGCCCCCCGGTGCTCGGGGCCGGCGGTCCGCGCCACGACCGGCGCCGACGCCTCTGCCAGAACCGGGACCTCTGCCAGAACCGGGGCCGGCTCCACGGCCCGCTGCGCCACCGCCACCGCTTCCGACGGCGCAGCGCTCGGCGGCGTGCTCGAGCGAATGATCGTGTCACCGGTCGGTCTCGGGAGCCGCGCCCGGTCTGTCTTACCGTTGCCGGTCAGCGGCACCGCGTCGATGAGCACGTAGAAGCCCGGCACCATGTACTCGGGCAACCGGGCCGCCAGGAACGCGTCGAGCTCCGCTTTTGCGGGCCGGCGCTCGGCCACCAGGTAGGCGGTCAGCCGGGGCTCGCCCAGCCCCTCGAACGGCACGGCGATCACCACAGCCGCCCGGATGCCAGGGGCCCCTTCCAGCGTCCGCTCGATCTCGGCGGGTTCGATCCGGTTCCCCCGGATCTTGACCTGGGAGTCGGCGCGCCCCAGCCATTCGATCGACCTGTCGAGATGGCGCCGGGCCTCGTCGCCGGTGCGGTACATCCGCGTCCCGGTCTCCGGGTGCACGATGAAGACATCCGCCGTGCGCTCCGGCGCGCCCACGTAGCCGCGTGCCAGGCCGGCACCGGACAGGTACAGCTCACCGGTCTCGTCGGGTGCACAGGGTCGCAGGTCGCCGTCAAGCACGTGCAGAGCCAGCCTCGGCAGCGGTTCCCCGAGCGGGAGGAAGCCCACCGATTCGTCCACCCGATGAGCCGAGACCCAGATGGTCGCCTCGGTCGGGCCGTACAGGTTCCACAGTTCGCGGGACGTCGCGCGCAGGCGCTCCGCGAGTCTCGTCGGCAACGCCTCCCCGCCGGAGAGCACGGCGAGCCGCTCGTGCGGCGTCCAGCCGGTCTCCAACAGCAGGCGCCACAGACTCGGGGTGGCCTGGGCGACGCTCACCCCGCTGATCAGCCGGGCCAGGTCCCGCGGGCTGCGCGCCTGCTCGCGGGACGCCAGCTCCACGGTGGCGCCAAGGGTCAGCGGCACCAGTAGCTCAAGCAGCGAGATGTCGAACGCCACGGTCGTGTGGGCCAGCACGATGTCGTCTGAGGTGATCGACAGCCGCTCGCCGATACCGGTGAGGAAGTTCCCCAGCGCGGCGTGTTCGATCTCCACGCCCTTCGGCTCGCCGGTCGATCCACTCGTGAACAGCACGTACGCGAGGTCGGAGCCGGTGACGGCCGGCGGGACGGGCATCGCAGAACCGTCGGCGGGCGGCACCGGCACGGCGGTGCCGAGCGAGTCACCGAGTTCCCTGTTCGCAGCGTCGGTGACGACCAGCGCGCAGCCGGACCTCTCGATGTACTGACGGAGCCGTTCGAGCGGATAGGACGGGTCGAGCGGCAGGAAGGCAGCACCGGCGCGCAGAACACCGAGCATCACCGGAATCAGGGCCGGACCACGTTCGACGAGCACGCCCACGGTCGAGCCCGGCTCCGCACCCCACACCGACAGATGGGCGGCGATCGCATCGGCCCAGGTGTCGAGCCTGGCGTAGTCGATCTCCTGGGTCCCGCTGCGCACGGCCACGGCGAGGGGGTGGAGCCGCGCCGCAGCGGCGACGAGCTCCAGGACGGTGTCGATCCGCTCTCTGGCAGTGCCGGTGTCGGTGTCCGCGGCGGTGTCGGTGTCGGTGTCCGCGGCCGCACCGCTGGTACCGGGTCGGAGCGCGGACAACGCCAGTTCCTCGACATGCTCGGCGAACGACAACGCACTCTCGGTGTCCATCGCCGTCCGCCGAACGATCACCGCCGGCGCCTCGGCGGCGGCGAACAGGAGGATCACCTCGGCGTCCGCTTCAGCCTCGGCCGCCTGCTCTTCGTCGCGTTCCACAACTGCGACCCCGGTGAACGTCGGCGTGTCGGAGCCGATCGGACGGGGTGAGACACCGACCCTCAGTTCCAGGTCCGAGGCGTACCCGCCACGGGCAGCCGCCTCGTCGAAGTGACCCGCCAGACCACGCGGGTCGTCGGCGTCGTAGCGCACCGGGAGCCGCGGCGCGGCGATTCCGAGCGTCCTCGCGGCCCGCCGGGCAGCCGAGGCCGGGGACCAGGCGAAGTCGAACACGCGCTGACCTGTATGAGCGGAAAGGGCGGCGAGAAAGGCGTCGATCACCGCCAGCACCTCGCTCCGCGCGACCGGCAGGTAGGCCAGTTCGCAACGGATGTAGTGCGCCGCGTCAGCGGAGAAGTCCCGGGTCGGGATCGCGGCCGGCACCAGATCGCCCAGCCGCGCCCGCCACCACGGCTCGTCATCACGCAGCTCCGGCTGCGCGGCCGCGATCGCCTCCAGCCGACCGGCCGGCGGTACCGGCGCGCCCACGGTCAGTCCGAGGCGCTGCGCCGCCGCCCGGGCGCTCAGCGCGCTGCCATCCATCCCGGCGAAATCGCTGAACACCAGGTCAGCGTCCGTCCCCGCCACCGTGATCGCCGACTCTGTGACGGCGGCGACGACCGCAACAGGACGGCGTTCCTCACCGGCCAGCCTCCGGACCTGTCGGGTGAAGACGGCGCCCCGGTCGGTGACCAGCGTCGGCAGACCCAGCGGATTGGGGAACGAGCCGTAGTCAAGCGCCTTGGAGATCCGCTCGGCATCGACGGTCGAGGTACCGGAGTGGATCAGGCCGCCGCCGGCCATTCGTGCCGCGCGACGGTAGAACCGCCGCTCCCGGGTGCCGACGTCGACCGGGTCGGGCAACGTCCGCGAACTGATGGGTTCGACGAGCCTCTCGAACAGCTCGACGCCGATCTCGGCAGCCTCATAGGTCAGCGAGATCGCCGTCGACAGGTGCCGAACGGGGAACCAGCGTTCGAGAAGTACGGCGCCGGCGTCCACCTCGCGGGTCATGACATGCCAGGTCACCGCATGCCGTTCGGCGCCCTCGAACAGCGCCCAGGCCGCCACATGGCTACCCGAGTACCGGGGCAGCGGGCCATCGTGGAAGTTGATGGCGGCGACCTCCGGCAGGGCCAACACCTCCGGAGTCAGGATTCGGAAGTTCACCACGCTCAGCAGGTAGTCGAACGGCTTCTCCCGCAGCGGGGTCACCAGGTCGCCCTGCGGGTCGAGCACCCGTACGCCGTTCTCCCCCGCCCACGCCACCGCCATCGGGTCGTCGGTGAAGATGCCCTCCACCTGTACCCCGGCCTCCAGCAAGCGGGCCGCGCACCGGGTCAGCACCCGCGTGCCGCCGATGAGGTAGCACCGGACAACGCCGCTCATCGCGTGCCCCCGGCGGTCCGTGCCACCCAACTGTCGATCTGCGAGACGACCTCCTCGTCCAGGGAGAGCTGTCCTGGAGCCCAATGTGGGTTCGCCAGCCCGCGGTGCGTGCGCTCGCACATCTCCCAGTCCTCGTAGTTCGCCTTGTCCCACAGCGCGAAGACCGCCTCGTGGGAGAAGTCACTCCGCACTGTCTCAGTCGGGTGGAAGAGCCAGAAATGACGGACGTAACAGGTGCCCGGTGTCTCGGGCCAGACCCACTGCATGAACACATAGTCGGCGGTGAAGGCGAACAGGAGGTTCGGAAGAATGGTTATCCAGTTGACCTTTCGCAGGTCACCGTCGGGGACGAGCGGCATCGGGGCACGGTCGCTGCGTCCGGTCATCGATATCGAGTTGTAGTCATCCCGGATCGTCTGCCAGGCGCCGACGAGGTCGCCGCTGAGGTCGTAGGTTCCGGCGTCGTCGAAGTCCGTGATGCGGTGCAGGTCCTTGTGCGCGGTCGGAAAATGCAGGCTCTCGTTGACGTTGTGCGCGACCAGTTTCCAGTTGCAGGCCACGGAGTAGTCCTTCGCCTGCACGCACTCCAGCTTGTCCAGCTCGTACACGCGCGCGAACTCGCCGAACTCGCCGAGCGTCTCGTCGAGGTCGGGAAATCCGCCCGGGGCAGTAGCCTCGTCGGCGAAGTTGACGAACACGACTCCGTGGCGGATCTCGGTCCGGATCGGCAGCAGGCCGTTGGCGCTCTTGTCGAAGAAGTGGGGAAGGTAGGTGCCGTTGTGGCTCTTCAGGCGCCCGTTTCTGTCATAGACCCAGCAGTGGTACATGCACACAATGCTCTGCCGGCGGCCGACCGCCTCTTCCACCAACTTGTACCCGCGGTGCCGACAGTAGTTGTGGTATGCCTGGACCCCGTCGTCGCCGTGTAGCAGAAGCACCGAGCCCGTGCCTATGCCGACGGTTGAATAGGAGCCCTTATCCCGCAGCCGCGAAACATGCTCCACGGGCAGCCAACGCCGCCCGTAGATGCGGTCCATCTCGCGACGGAACTGCTCCTCACCGGTGTAGAACTCGTGCGATCTGCCTCGGCCACCGGTCTCGTAGTAAGGACGGTCCTCCGCCTGCTCGCCGATGAGATCGAACATGCTCGACGGCTGCGTCATCTGTGATCTACTCCCTCGGAACCGCGGGTTTGCGTTTCAGGCGCTGTCAGGGCTCGTAGACGCGCTGATCCTGTGGAACCCCCGCGTCGTCGTACAGTCGCTCCAGCGCATCGGGGGAAAAGATCTCGTAGTCCGGCACTCCTCCGGCGATGAGCCCCAGCATCTTGTTGGTCCATTCCTGGCTGGTGCTCATGGCGCGCATGGTCGCCTCGAAGAATGGTGGGAGGGTCGTGAGCTCGGCAAGGGTCGTCGTGAAGTCGTAGACGCCGTGGCTCTCCTCGTCCCGCTGGGTGTTGTAGGCGGCAAGCGCGTCCTGCATCGGTCGCTCACCGGAGAGACCCTCGTGGATTCTCTCGGCCAGCATCTCGGCATGCAGGAACGCGTCCGTCATCCCCCAGCCGGTCAGCGGGTCCTTGTGGTATCCCGCGTCACCGACCAGTGCCCAGCCCGCACCAGAGGCGCGTCGGTAATAGTTGTCCGGATACCGCATCGGCCGGAGCGGCTCGACTCGGGTCCCCTGCTCACGAAGCTGACGGCCCATTTCGGGTTCGACATCGTCCAGAACCGCCCGGAATCGTTCCTCGGTGTTCTGCCGGAACTCCTTGAGCTGCCGCCTGGTGCAGATGATCGCGAGCATCGTGAGGTCGTCGTTGGTGGGCCAGGTGCCGAACCACTGCTCATTGAGTCCGGTCTTGTGGTGCAGGCCCCAGTCCAGGCCACTGAAATACGAGTAGTAGATGAATCCGGCAGCCGGGCGGACGTCGTAGAGCTCCGCATTCACCCGCTTGGCGACCTGGGAGTGGAAGCCGTCGGCACCCACCACGATCGTGGCACGCAACTCGCGCTCCGCACCATCGCCCTCGTGTCCCCGAATACCGACGACCGTGCTGCCAGACCACACGAGGTCGGTGACGGTGAAGTCCTCCAGAACCTCCGCTCCGGCCCTGCGCGCGGCGTTGACCAGGATCTCGTCGAGCACCTTGCGTCGCGGGCAGTACACCGCGTCGATGCCGTCGATCGGGTCCGCGAAGCCCACCAGATCGATACCTGTGTATCTGAAGTTCATCTTCCGGATCGGAGGTGTCTTCGCAGCGATAACCTCCTCCAGAAGCCCCCAGTCCTGAAGTTTCGAAAGGCCAGCCTGATGAAGGTAGTGCGTGGATACGGCATCACTCGGAAATGAGGAACGGTCCACGACCAGGACGCGGTAACCGCGCCGGGCCAGCAGCATGGCGGTTGGCGAGCCGGCGCAACGGGCACCGACGACGATGGCATCGTACATAGGTCAGCCTGTTCGGTCGAAGTCGTCATTCGCGGTCCATGGGCCGTAAGAACGAGAGGCCGGCACCAGGGTCACCGACATCTTGCCCACCTCATGACCGGATGCGCTGCTCAAGATTGAGCATCTGACCTATCCAGACCTCGACGCCCGGGGACCAGCGGGCATCCACGCAGACAAACGACGGCGTTTACCGGTCCGCCACGACCAGCGGACCCTGTCGACACAGACACGGCAGTTAATATCGGTGATTCAATCTGAACAGCCACGGCAGCCACGGCCGTCGTGGTACACTCCATTACCGGCACTGGCCATGATCCAATGCCGCTGAATTAAGCGACACGCGGGAGCGTGACGGTGGGTGGCCCGGTGTGACGGGTAGTGATGTGGGTATCGCGTTTGACGAGATAGCTGTTGTGGCGGGCTCGTTTGATGACGCGGGGGCAGGTGCGGTGGCGGATCGGGTTCTTCCGGCGGCGGATGTCGCGGTGGACGCGGGTGGGGGTTTTCTCGTGGTCGTCAGAGGGAAAAATCCGCCGGCCCGGTGATCTGGCGGCGGATGACGCGGAGGGCGCGGGTGAAGGAGAGCCGGTCTGGATCTATATCGACTTCTTCGGCCGCGTCGGCCATGATTTTTCGGATGGCGTGGTGAGTGAGGAGCATGGCCCAGACTTCCTGGCGGACCATTTCCGGGGTTTTCGAGCGGAGGATACGTCCGTTCCCACGTTGGCTGGTCTTGAGTTCCCCGATGCTGATTTCCTCCTGCCAGCGCTCGCTGTAGACGGCGGCGAGTAGCGGTGCGGGAGTGTCGGTCGGGTCGAGCACAGTGGTGATCAGACAAATGATTTCTTTCGCATCGCTGTCGCCGCGGTCCGAGATTTCGTATTCCACGACCCGGACGGTCATCGCCTCGTCCGGGTCGAGGTCCGTGCCGCGCCGCGCATTCTCTACGAGGGTGCGTCGCCGGCTGGCGGACAGCCCGCCGGCGAGGACCACGGAACGGTAGGAGCCGTCGGGGAAGCTGTCCAGCACGGGAAGGGTGAGATTCGCCTTGACACGCCACAGGAGGTCGGCACCGGTCTCCGCGGCGGCACGCCACAGCTCGTAGCCGTAGAAATTACGGTCGGCTATGACAAGCATGCCGGGTTCCAGCCGGCCCAGGATCTGGCGGGCCAGCGTGGTCTCACCCGTTCGGCATCCACCGAGCCCGGCGGCGAGAAACGCACGGCTCCCGCACTCGACGAGCCCGAGCACCTGGACTTTTGGGTAGGCGCTGGCCTTCGGTCCGTCCTGGAGCTTCTCGAACTCCTCGCGGTTGGCGGGAGTATCGGGAACGTCCAGCCCGAACCCGTCGATCGCCATCAGCCGTCGGTCAGCCAGGAACGCCCCCTTCAAGCCGGGATGCGCGATCGGTTCCGCCGCCCGTTCAAACAGCACCCGTAGCGGCTCCTCCCCGAGCCGTTTCCGTGCATGCGTGAGACCGCTCCCGGTCGGGACCTCCCAGTCCCGCCACCAGCCGAACACCTTCAGACCCGCGACAAGCTTCTCCATCACCTCCTCGTAGTCGTCATCGAAGAACAGCCACATCGCCAGCGTGAAATACACCATCACCCGCGCGGGCAACTTCCGGGACCGTTTCTCAACCCGGCCCGTCTCCACCAGAACCTCGTCCACCAGATCATGGTGAACGAAACCCGTCAACACCCCGAGCGAAATATGATCAGTCAACCTGCCGGTCGACCCGCCGCACCCGTTCTCACTCATCACCACGGAATTCTACCGCGACCGATATGGCCGCCCCAGACAACAACAGCATCGACAAGATCAATACCTCGAAATGGATCTTGTCGATGCTGTTCTTAATTCACTGGCATTGGGCCATGATCCCCATCCGAGAACGGGGATCATGGGGCCAGCCTCAGCACTCCTCGAGGTGAAACTCCTCGGCATACACGAGAAGGCTCCCGCTATCGATCACGAGATGCGGTGCTTCAGTATGAATGAGACCGAGATCGCGAAAATGCTTGAGGAAATACCCTATACGTGACCGAGTGGTGCCGACCATCTCGGCGAGTTCCTGGTGTGTAATCATCTGAGGAATCCGAATGCTGAGCGGATTCAGTGGGTCCGGCTTCCCCAGGCGCCGGGCGAGCCGCCAGAGGATGGCCGCCAGGCGCTGCTCGCTCTCCTTGGTGACCATCAAGGTGATGAGCCGCTTCTGATCGGTGAGGCGGGCGGTCAGGTAGCGGAGCCAGTCCTCCAGCGGAATACGCCCCTCACCCATCGTGACGAGAAAGCGGCGGCGGGGTATGCGGTACAGGGACGAGGACATCATCGCTGTCGCCGTCTCCGTGCGTAGGGGACTACTGAGGCACGACTCCCCGAAGATCTCACCTGGTACGTAAAGGTCGAGAAGGCAGCCCTTCCCACAGATAGAACTCCGCGCCACCTTCACCCGGCCGGCCTCAACGAAGAACAGATCCTCACCGGATTCACCCTCGGTGTAGATTACTTCGTTCCGCTCGACCTTCACCCAAGATTCATGTAGTCCGCACGAGATAAGCGCTGCGCCAAGACGCTCACATAACCGCTGATACTCCGCCGTGACGGCTCCGAGAAGGGCCGGATCAGAATTATAAAGAGAACCAGAAATGTTAGTAACGGAATCGGCGTACCGCACTTCTCTCCCCCTGTGTCGAGATGCCGTCGTCGATCTTACAAGGATTCCTGACCTGACACCGCGCAGTCAATTCAAAAGCACCGAGGACTGCTTTTCAGCGCCTACGAGGCGAGGCTCCCGCACCCCCCGGGGGTGTCGCGCCGTACAGCACTCGCCCGGTCATGTTGCGGCGGATTCCCTTGAAGCCTACCTTCCCGATCGTTGATGTCAACTAGTAGCGCGAAGCGACAATTCCGGTGCGCCGGCAACCACCCGGCGAAGCCACGGACTAGTACGGACTGCGATCGGAGGACGCTGAAGATCGCCATGTCGCGACTCAACGCTCGACGGATTCATCGAGGGGACTCCGGCCCGCTCAAACCAACCGAACCCGAGGCCCCCGGACACTCAAGCACACAGGCGCCGGCAGGGTCTGTTGCATTGCGGGATGGCAGGGCAGGGTTGACCCTGCCGAGCAGGTGATCAGATCGCGAGAGTGAACTCGGTGAACGCGGCTGTCAGCCGTGCGTGCGGGTCGGTGTCGATCCCGAGTTCGTAGTGGCCGCGGCGGATGTTCTGGACCAACGCATGACCTGCGCTGATCGTCTGGGCGGAACGCAGCCGTTTCAGGCCGCGCATCGGGCGGAGCCGGGCTTTCAACCGGCTGTGATCGGATTCGATCCGATTGTTCTCCCGCGCGGCATCCACGTGGCAGGCCTCGGGTACCAACTCGTCGAGGATCCGCGGGTAGACCGGGGCCTTGTCGGTGGTGACCTCGACCGGCCGGCGCCCGTGGGACAGCGCGCCGGTGAAGAACCGGCGTGCCGCAGCCTGATCACGGCGGGTGCCGGCGAGGACATCGATGACCTGCCCGTACTGGTCAACCGCCCGGTACAGGTAGGTCCACCGGCCGGCGACCTTGACGTAGGTCTCGTCGACGAACCACCTGTCCCCAGGACGGTGCCGACACGGCCGGGCCGCGTCCACGAGCAGGGGCGTGAAGCGTTGAACCCACCGGTAGATCGTGACGTGATCAACCTCGAGGCCGCGTTCAGCGAGAAGCTCCTCGACGTCCCGGTACGACAGCGCGTACCGCAGGTACCACCGCACCGCCAGCACGATCACCTCGGGAGGGAACCGGAACCCAGCGAACTCCGACGGCGGAGCCAGCGGACGGACACGACGTCGACGCATGACTCGATCATGACTGATCGGTGGCCGCGATGGCGGACTTCGCCGATGCAACAGCGCCCCGCAATGCAACAGACCCTTCGCATGTATTCCGTTTCCATGCGCCCACACAATCACCAGTGCGACGGCCGACGAAAGCGCCGGAAAGAGGTCAGAGGGTCAGCCCCCCGTTTCCTGACATAGTTGGGTCCGTGGGATCGCGGGCGGTAGCCTGGTGGTTTCCGCGTCGGCGGGCGGAGGCCGGACCCCGCCCGGAGCGGGCGTCGGTGGCGGGGCCGCCGGCATCGGCGTGGCGTCCGACGGGTCTGGCCCAAAGGCCGCAGCGGCAGCTGAGAGACGAACCGTGACCGGGCCGTCGATCTCGCGCAACGCGGGTCCGAGCAGTGCGCGGTGCGTGACGACGTAGCCGATGAACAGCGGGGTCCCGCCCTCGCCGTGCAGGTCGATGCCGAGCCTTTTCCCGGCGTCCGCCCGCAGCCGGCGGAGCTGCTTCTCCAGCCATTTCTGGTTGGACTTGGTCGGAGGGCGGCCCAGCAGGAGCAGGGTTTGGGCGGTCCGCTCCCGCTGCCTGGACAAGAGGCCACGGAGCTCGGGGTAGCAGTAGGCGGCCAGCGTCCGCCGGTCGCCGGCGTGCCAGCCGGGGTCGTCTGCCGTGGCGGTCGTCGGCGCCCCGGTTTCCCAGTCGCCGGGCTCCCAGTGCACCTCGGGCGGGTCCAAGCCATCACTGGTCGCCGGCACCGACCACCGGGTGACCAGGTGGAAGCGGTGCTCGATGTCGCCGTCGCGGGACCGCAGCGACACCATCTGGCTGTCCCGGATGAGTATTTCGGCCGGACTTTGGCGGATGATTTCACGGTATAATCCCGGCGCGGTGAGGAACAACTTCGTGCTTCCGGTGGCATGGTTCGTCACCGTCCACCGGCTGGCCTGGGTGGCGATCCGCCCCGCCAGCCGTGGAATGGACGTGTCCGACTCACCGGTGTCGGAGGTAAGACGGACCGCGATGTCGACACCAGCGGGCGCTCTCCCGAACCCCAGGGACATCTCCGGGTGCAGCAGCCACCGCTCGTCGACCCGCAGAACGTTGTCTCGCGGGTCAGATTCGGTGTTCAGCCCGACCGCCCGCCTATAGAGCACTAACAATGTGCGGCTCGCTGATGTCCCGGGCATGTCACGATCCCGGCGTCTGCACCGGCACCTCGCCTGGCGCCCCGAGGAGAAAGGGGTCACCCCAGACACTCTCAGCGCTCAGACAGCCCTGGCCCGCGGCCACGGTCTGGGTCAGCCGTAGCCGGAGCACGCCAGTGAGGTTGACATCCACCGAGGCGGTTTTTCCCAGCCCCACCGTACGCGCGGCGACGGGCCTGTCGTCAGCGAAAACTTCGAACAGCACCCGTTTCGTACTGTCTGCACTGGAGTCGTCAATCCCGACGGTGGCGATCAGCCGCTGGTAGTGGCGTCCCAGGTTGTACTCAACGCTGCTGGAATCGTCGGGGCAGTCCACCACCCGGAACAATGAGTGCGGGTAGGGCTCACCGTTGAGCGCCTTGGAACGCGACGACAGGCCTCCCGACGTGGGACGGAGATCCGCGAGGTATACCTCGACGGGCTGCTGGGCCACGGTCAGGGTGACGGTTTGGCCCGGGCGGAGCGGCGTGCCAGCCGGCGGGTTCTGTTCGACGACGCGCTCGCCGACGGCGTCGTCCACCAGCCGCGGCTCGATGACCACCTCGACGTCCGCCTCGGCAAGGGCCTCCTGCGCCTGCTCCACGTCGATGTCAATGACGGAGGGCATCTGACCGCCAGCAGTCGGTGTAGCCGCCGGACTGGTGCTGCCGTCGTCACCCGGCTTTGGGGACGCGGACGCGGACGCGGACGCGGCCGGCGTGACGGCAGGTGCCTCTGAGGCATCGGTGGTGATGCCAGTCCTTGGCGTCTCCGACCCGTCAGGCAGGAGAGCCCAGGCGCCGATCCCGCCGAGGAGCAAGACCGGCACCGCCCCTATGGCTGCGGTCGCGACGCGGCGACGCAGGCCTCTTCTCGGGGGCGATACCGGTTCCGGATGCGGTGCTGGTCCCTTGCCCGCTCTGGTATCGGTCACAGGCACGGACAGGCCCGGGGCGGTTGTCATGCCGGCCTGCCCAATAGATGACGAGGTCACCGTCGTAGAACCGACGTCGGACAGCCACCGGCCCAGCGGCCGTGGGCGCTGGGCTGGTGCCCCCGCCAGCCCGGCGAGTACGAGGTCAGCCAGGAACGGCAGGCTCGCCAGCAGCGGGCTGCGTAGCAGTGCCTGGCGGGCCGCGTCTCGGTCGACGTCCACAGGGCGGCCGGCATCGTCCACCTGCTGCGGCGGTGCCTGGCCGGTCAGCAGATAGACCAGCATCGCGGCGAACGCGAACCGGTCACTGTCCGGGGTCGGACGTGCCTCGCGGCCCGCCGCGATCAGCTCGGGAGCGATGTATCCGTAGGTACCCATGCCGAGACGGGCAGTGCCATCCGCGAGATTCGCGAGCCCAAAGTCGACCAGGATGACGCTGCCACCATCCCGAACGAGGACATTGGCCGGCTTGATGTCGCCATGCGCGACCGGCACATCGTTGGTGTCGGCGCCGCTATGCAGGTAGTCGAGGGCCGATGCAACCTGCCGGGCGATCCGGAGCCGTGCGGTGAGATCGGCCGTCGGATTGTCCAGGCACCACTGCGACAGCGATCTTGCGTCGATGTGCTCCATCACCAGATACCGGCGCTGGGCCGCAGCCGGCGGGGTCTCGCCCTGCCAGTGCGGCGGGGGACCGACGAAACCGGCCAGCACCCGGACGATGTGTGCATGCCGAAGCGCCTGGAGCATCGAGATGTGCCTCGACCAGGAGACCTCAACGTCCAGATGGGCGGCAGGATCGCCGGGCGGTGGTGAAGCCTGCCCCGCCACCGGACCGCCAGCGTCCACCGGTTCTGCCGGCACCGGCAACCGGACTGGCCCGAAATCCTTGACCGCTACCGTGCTTCGGCCCTGGCCGGCCTCGGAGAGCGGACGGACCGCCCGCCACACCTCGCCCTCGCCTCCGCCGCCTAGCGCCTCCACCAGCTGGTAGGCGTCCGGCTCGTAGACAGGACCGACCCACAGACCATCAGTCATTCGCGCATTTCCCCCTAACGGCGCGTATTAAGCCGACCAAACCTTATACGCATGCCCGACCAGGCCCTTCAGGGGCCCACCGCTCCGGTCAGAACACATGCCGGTCCGGGTCACTGGTCACCGTCGGACGGATCAGAATCGCGGCTCGGACGAAGTGAGACTGCCGATTCAGTGGCCAGCAGCACCGGGCATACCACTTGGTTCCTTCTCGGCGGCCACCTCACCCCGCTCCCCTACCACTGCCCTTAACTCAAGGTTGATTGGTGGCTCTTCGCAGTTGACCGGAATCTGTGTTGGTCCGATTACGCGACCTTCGGACGGGCGGTAACCGTGGGTAGCCACTGGGGGCGGGTGGAACGGGAGGCGGTGTAGCGGGCGCGGCGTTGCTGGTG
>NZ_JBFLUG010000067.1:0-43221 GCF_041008525.1 Parafrankia sp. FMc2
AACTCACCGCCTGGCAGGCAGCCGTCAACGCCGACCAGCGACAGGTCAACTGGCACTTCACCACCGATGACGCCCGCACCAAACTCCGCCACCTATACCCCACACATTAGCGGCGACAGTCTACTAGGAGGTGGCGCGCGAGCGCGTGGGGCTCCGACAGGGCGATCAGATGACCGCCCGGCAGGATGTCGGCCTCGACACCCAGCCGCTCCCGGGCCACCCGGCGCTGGAACTCCACCGGGAAGAGCCGGTCGTCGGCGCCGGCCACGACGTGAATCGGAACCCGCGGCCAGCAGCCGAACGAACAGACGGAACCGAAAACGGCGTCGTCCTCGGAACGATGATCCTTCAGGATCGCTTCCGCATCCTCGGGGGATACGTCGTGCAGAAAGTACGTGTCAAGGTCGAACTCGGTGCTGTAGCCGCCGTGTTCGGCCGCGGCGGAGCAGGCCTGGGACTGCCCGGTGTTGTCCCACCAGGCGCCCGGCGTCTCGCCCGGAACGGGAATCATCGCGTTCACGAACACGATCGCGCTGACCGGGACCGACTCGGCGGCCAGGGGCGCTGTGAACCCGCCGAGCGACTGCGCGACCAGCACCACCTCGCGTCGTCCGCCCACCGCGGCACCGACCAGGGCGGCGTATTCGGGCAGGCCTGCGCTCGGGTCGTCCCCGGGCAGGTCGATGGCGACAGCTTCGTGGCCCGCGGCACGCAGCAGCGGCGCCAGCCGGTGCCAGTAGATCCCCGCACCACCGGCACCAGGGATCAGTGCGAAGATCCGCGGCCTTCCCGGCGCCCGCTCGTCCAGCTCGTCCAGCTCGATCATCTCGTCCCCGCCTTTCCTCGACCTCCTCGGTAGACCTCGGTTCTGGACGCGTCTCATCGGTGCGGGAGCGAGCGAACTCAGAGCCGGACAGCCCCGCTGGCGGGCTGCACGGCACCGGAGGCTCGCTACGGCTGGCCGCGGGCGGCGGGCGCCGCGGGCGGTGTCACAGGGGGGCTCATACCGCGCCGGACGGTGGCGGCGTCGAGGAACAGATCGAGTTTGGCCTGCAGCCAGTGCCGGGGATCGTCGTGGATGACGGCCGCGAAGACGTCGTGGACAGGCCCGTCACCGACCGGGTTCGTGGTGCTCAACAGCTGACGGCGTTGGGTGGCGACGCGGTCGAGCACGCTCATGGACTGCCAGATCGGCCCTTCGACCAGGTCCTCCCGATCTGAGACCGGACCGGGACCGGGCGCGGGAGCGGGCGCGGCGGGGAGGTCACGGGCCAGCAGGAACGGGCCGAGTGCGAGTTCGCCGGCCATGTCGACGATCAGCAGGGCGTCGCGAGCGGCGAAACCGGCGTCGACGAGCACCTCGATGCTGCGCTGCGCGACCGCGACCAGGCTCGGTGGGGCGAAGGCGAGGGAGGCGACCTCGGCGGCCAGACCGGGATGTCGGTCGTAGAGATTCCAGGCCGCCCAGGTCGTGTGTGCCAGGAAGGCACGCCATCCCGGCCCCGCATGCTGCGGGGCCGGTGGCCAGTCCTGGCTCGCGACGACCTGTTCCACCGCGGCCGCGGCCAGCGCGGTCCGGTTCGGGAACACCCGGTAGAGGGTCGACAGGCCCACTCCCAGCCGCCCGGCGACCGCGGTGGCGGTCAGCGCCTCGAAGCCGACGTCGACGGCGGCGGCGACGACCGTCGCACGATCGATCAGCGGCGGTCGGCCCAGGCGCGGAGTCTGCGCTGGCCCGTTCCTCCTGCTCGGCGGTGGTGACGCGGCTGCCATAGGTCGCGGGACGCTGCCCATGTGCCCATGGTGGCATGCGCCATCGGGCGAAAGGGCATCGTGGGCAAGGGCATCGCGGGTGACGCACCTGGTCGCCCGCAATGCCCCTCGCGGCCACGAGGCAGGCCCGACGGCCCTGCCGCCGCCTCGCCGCTGTCCTGCGCCGCCTATTTGCGAAGGGCCTTCGCAAATGATGTAGGGTGACCTGACCTCGCCGGCTGGAGTGGTGGAGCACCCAGGCCCGCCGGGCAGACAGAAGGGGCCGGACCGTGACCACGACATCCCGCACCTCAGGCAGACCTGCCGCGCAGGCGCCGTCTCCGCTCGACGACCGAGCCCGCGCGGTGGTCGAGGGGCTGCAGGCCCGCAACCGGCGTCAGACTCGTGCGGCGGTCGGTCCGCTCATCGTCAGGGCAGTCCGTAGCCGCCTGCGCGATGGCACGTGGGACCCGACCCAGAGCCCCGCCACCAGGGCCTGGCTGGCCGACAAGCTCGTCGCGCTGGACCCGTCCAAGGCCGCGTTGTGCTACCAGCTCTGTCGCGCCCTCGGTGCCCGTCGGGTCGTGGAGGCTGGCACCTCCTACGGGCTGTCCACGATCTATCTGGCCGCGGCAGTCCGCGACAACATCGCAGCCGCCGCTGCTCTGGCGGAGAGCAGGGATGCCCGCCGCGGCGCAGAACCCGACGATGGCGGCGCGGCGGCCGGTGTGGTGATCGGCACCGAGCACGAGCCGAGCAAGGTCGCCTTCGCCCACGCCAATCTCACCGAGGCCGGTCTGGCCGACCACGCCGACATCCGCGAGGGCGACCTGCGCGAGACCCTGCGGGATCTGCCCGGGCCGGTCGACTTCATGCTCGTCGACATCTGGATTCCGATGGCCCTGCCCGCACTGCGCCTCGTCACACCGCACCTTCGCCCCGGGGCGCTGGTCGTCTGCGACAACGTCGTGTCCGGCCGGAGGTACTACGCGGAGTACCTCGACCACGTCCGCGACCCCGGCGGGCCCTTCACCTCGGTCACCGTCCCCGGAAACGGCGGTCTCGAGATCTCTCTCAGGAACTGAGCGCCGGCCGTCGCCGCTCCGAGGATCGTCAACGCCGTGAGTCGCCCTGGTCGGTCGACTCCTGCCGGTCGAGCTGCGCGGGCGACGTGGGGTACCCGCCGCGCCGCGTCCGCGCCTGTGTCGCGGCGGGCTCGTTGTTGGTGGTGAGGCGGAAGACGGCCCGCTCGAGCGCCGGGAGGATGGCGGTGATGTCGAGCTCGCCGTTCGCGAACTGACCGACCACGGCGTAGGCCATGTTGGTGAGGATCAGCCCGACGTCGT
This sequence comes from Parafrankia sp. FMc2, assembly GCF_041008525.1. NCBI lineage: Bacteria > Bacillati > Actinomycetota > Actinomycetes > Frankiales > Frankiaceae > Parafrankia > Parafrankia sp. FMc2. The sequence continues at coordinate 3,099 of NZ_JBFLUG010000067.1, forward strand.
CGACGTAGGTGGGGTCGCCGCCGACCAGGATGGCGCGCGCGACCGGTTCGATGGCGCCCATGGCCTGCTGGTCGAGCTTTCGTCCGCCCGGCCCGTTCCGCGCCCGGTGATAGGCCTCGAGGATGCGCGGGTTGCGTTCCCATGGTTCGAAGACGTGCCGGAACACCCGCATCAGACCGTCGTAGAGGGATTCGCCGGGAGCCGGTGCCGCCAGCGGTGCGCAGCTGTTTACCGTCAGCCACTGCTGGAGCGCGGCCACGACGAGCTCGTCCCGGCTGGGGAACAGCTTGTAGATCGTCAGCGGCGAGACGTGTGCGCGGCGGACCACCTCACGGATCTGGACGGCGTCATGGCTGCCGGACTCCAGCAGCTCGAGAACCACACGGAGGACGGCATCGCCTGGTGGGGATCCGGGCACCTGGCTCCACTCTCCTGTTCGCTCTCCTGTTCGCCGACAGGCTTGCTCGGGACATCGTCGCAGATATCCTGGTTATCCGGATATCCGGGATATCCGCGTGTTCCACAGGATCAGAGGCGGCTGGCGGACCCGTAGGACGGGTCGGCTTGCCGTCGCGGCGAAGGGAGACTCGCATGGCGACGTACGTCCTGGTGCATGGCGGCGGGCACGGCGGCTGGTGCTACCAGCCGGTCGCCCGTCTGCTGCGGGCCGCCGGGCACGAGGTGCACGCACCCACACTCACCGGAGTGGGGGAGCGGTCACACCTGGCGAGCCCGACGGTCGACCTCGACTTACACATCCAGGACGTCGTGGCGGTGCTGCACTACGAGGACCTGCGTGACGTGATCCTGGTCGGGCACAGTTACGGCGGCATGGTCATCACCGGCGTCGCCGACCGGGCCGCGGACCGGGTGGGCCGCCTCGTCTATCTCGACGCGGCGAACCCGGTGAACGGCCAGTCGCTCCTCGACGTCGCCGGGCCGATCATCGAAGCGACCCGGCCGCACGGCCAGGTGGTCGACGGTGTCGAGCTGGTCCTCCTGCCGGCCCCGGGCGCCGGGGCCTTCTACGGCGTGACCGACCCCGCCGACCTCGCCTGGATGGACGATCGCCTGACCGGCCACCCGTGGCGGTGCTTCGAGCAGCCGCTGACGCTCACCAACGAGGAGGCGCTCTGGGCGATCCCGCAGTACCACATCGTGTGCACTTCCACGGTGGCCACCCGTGACGCGGAGCTGATGGAGAAGGCGCACGCGGCCGGCCGTCTGTGGGAGATCGACACCGGTCACGACCTCATGATCACCGAGCCGCAGGCGGTCGCCGACGCGCTCCACGAGGTCGCCGCCGTCTGACGAGGACCGCCGCGCTTACTGACCGCCAGGGAGCTGGCTGGTGACGCCGTCGAGGAAGAGGGCCATGCCGTGGGTGAAGACGTCGTCGGCCGACGCGGCGGTGTAGAGGTTCCCGGTCGCGCGCAGCGCCGGGAAGTCGTCGGCGGGTAGTCCGTCGAGGAGTTGACGCAGGCCGGCCGCTCCGGCCACTCCGTTCGATCCGCGACCGGCGGGGCTGCGTCGGATGCTGGTGGAACCGCCGACGAACTCGATCATCGTGATGGTCGTGTGGACCGCCTGTCTGTCGGTCAGTCCGGCCTCGCGGTACAGGGCCAGCGCGAACTCGACGAGGCGCAGCATGTTCGGCCCGGATCCCGACTGGCTCCGGCCGGCCGACGGAGGGAGCGGCTGGCTGAGGATGACCCTGCGCATCTCGAGCATCAGCGCCTCGACGTCGGCGCGCCAGCCGCGGCCGGTGCGCTCGAGCCGGATGTCGCCCATGACGTGGTCGGCGATGAGGGCGATCAGTTCGTCGCGGCTGGCGATGTGCCGGTAGAGCGAGGCGTTGCTGGTGCCGAGCCGCTCGGCGACCGAACGCACCGTCAGGGCTTCCAGCCCTTCCTCACGGAGGACCTCCAGGGACGTCTCGACGATGCGTTCGGTGGACAGGCCGCCGGCGCGCGGCCGGCGCCGGCGGTCGGCCAGGGAGCGCTCGGCCCACCAGCGGGCGGATCCGGGATCGGCGGGAACCGCCGTCTCCGCGGTCGCCGCCGTCTTTTCGGCTGACATCGTCTCCACGGCCGACACGGCCCTGTCGTCGTGATCAGGCGACTGAAGACCATCGGTCACCACGGGTGGTGAAGGTGTCACGCGGCCCTCCGGTTCCGTCTTGACGATATGCGAGCACCGCCCGCATACTCATCCCCTGGTAGGCGACCGTCGGTCGCATAAGGAGTGGGAGTGCGGCCACGATTACAGCGCGGACCGTCTCCTGTCCACCGCCATCGTGCCTTCACCTGAGGAGAGTGGTCATGACCGCGGTGATGCAGGGTGTCCGGATTCTCGAGGTCGCCGAGCACACGTTCGTACCCGCCGCGTCCGCGTTGTTGTCCGACTGGGGCGCCGACGTGATCAGGATCGAGCACGTCGAGCGTGGGGATGCCATGCGGGCGCTGGCGTCCTTGGGTGTCGCGGTCGTGCCCAAGGACGTGCACGTGCTGCTGGAGCACTCCAACCGCGGCAAGCGCAGCCTCGGTCTCGACCTCACCTCGGAGGCAGGTCGTGACGTCCTCTACAGGCTCGCGGCGACCTGCGATCTCTTCCTGACCAACAAGCTGCCCGGGGTGCGCACCAAGCTGCACATCGACGTCGAGGACTGGAGCAGGCCCACCCACTGCTGTTCCTCTGCAGCGACGCCGCCTCCGCCGTCAACGGCATCACCCTGACAGCCGACTCGGGCTACTTCAGCGCGGGCATGACCGGCTCCTTCCCCTCGGCTGCGCCCGTCGTGAACTTTCTGCTCGGCCGGGTGACCTGACCGGCGGGTGAGCAGCCCGCGCGGCGGGTGTCGACACACGCACCACACAGTAGACATTCAATTGTTCATTGAGGACGACACGCGATGAAAGAACAGCGTCGGGGCCGCAGGATCGCCATGAGCCCGGCCGAGATCGACACGTTCCTCACCGAGGAGCGAACCTGCCGGGTGGCGACGTCGAGCCCGGACGGACCGCACCTGACCCCCCTGTGGTTCGTGTGGGACGGTGCCGCGCTGTGGCTCAACTCGGTCGTGAAAAGCCAGCGCTGGACGGACATCGCCCGCGACCCGCGGGTGGCCGTCCTCGTGGACGGCGGGCACGCCTTCAACGAGCTGCACGGGGTCGAGCTCCGCGGAAAGCTCGAAAGCGTGGGGGAGGCCCCCCGTACCAGTACTCCGAACCCCGAGCTCGAAACCCCCGAGCTTCTTTTCGCCAGGAAGTACACCGGCCGCGACGAGATGCACTACGACGGGCGGCACGCCTGGCTTCGACTGACTCCGGAGAAAGTCACGAGCTGGGATTTCCGCAAGATGTGAGAACCGCCGGTGCGGCCGGGAGCGGACCGCAGATGCCTGGCCGGACGGCTGTCGGGCCACCCCACCCTTCGAGGAGGGTCATGAACGTCGACGACATGGTGCTGGTGAGCATCGACGACCACGTGGTCGAGCCGCCGGACATGTTCACCAACCACGTCCCAGCGAGGCTGGCTGACCAGGCACCGCACGTCGAGACCGACGAGTCCGGTGTGGACCGGTGGATCTACCAGGGCCGGGTGACCGGCGTCAGCGGTCTCAACGCGGTGGTCACCTGGCCGCCGGAGGAGTGGGCCAAGGACCCCGCCGGCTTCGCGGAGATGCGCCCCGCGGTCTACGACATCCATGACCGGGTCCGCGACATGGACCGCAACGGCATCCTGGCGTCGATGTGCTTCCCGACGTTCGCCGGGTTCAGTGCCGGGCACCTGAACCACTTCAAGGATCCCCTGACCGTCGTGATGATCCAGGCGTACAACGACTGGCACATCGACGAGTGGGCGGGCACCTACCCGGGCCGCTTCATCCCACTCGCCCTGCTGCCCACCTGGGACCCGCAGCTGATGGTGAACGAGATCCGCCGGGTCGCGGCCAAGGGCTGCCGGGCGGTCACCATGCCCGAGCTGCCGCACCTCGAGGGCCTGCCCAGCTACCACGACATCACCTACTGGGGGCCGGTGTTCGAGGCTCTGTCGGAGACCGGGCTGGTGATGTGCCTGCACATCGGCACCGGCTTCGGCGCGCTCAAGCTCGCCCCGGACGCCCCGATCGACAACCTCATCATCCTGGCCTGCCAGATCTCGTCGCTCGCCGTGCAGGACCTGCTGTGGGGCCCGGCGATGCGCAGCTACCCCGACCTGAGGTTCGCGTTCTCCGAGGGCGGCATCGGCTGGATCCCGTTCTACCTGGACCGCTGCGACCGGCACTACACCAACCAGAAGTGGCTGCGCCGTGACTTCGGCGGGAAGCTGCCCAGCGAGGTGTTCCGCGACCACTCGCTGGCCTGCTACGTCACCGACCCCACCTCACTGAAGCTCCGCCGTGAGATCGGGATCGACATCATCGCGTGGGAATGCGACTACCCCCACGCCGACTCGATCTGGCCCGAGGCGCCGGAGTTCGTGCTCGACGAGCTGAACAACGCGGGTGCGACCGACGAGGAGATCGACAAGATCACCTGGCGGAACGCCTGCCGGTTCTTCACCTGGGACCCGTTCTCCGAGATCCCCAGGGAACGGGCGACCGTGGGTGCCCGCCGTGCCGTCGCGACCGACGTCGACACGACCATTCGCTCCCGCCGGGAATGGGCCCGCCTCTACGCGGAGAAGCAGGGCCAGACCGCATGACAGAGGATCTGTACTGGGACCCGTTCGATCGGGATTTCCACATCGACCCGCATCCGGTATGGCGCCGCCTGCGCGACGAGGCGCCCGTGTACCGCAACGAGAAGCTGGACTTCTACGCGCTGTCCCGGTTCGCGGACGTCGACGCGGCCCATCTCGACACTGCCACATACAGCTCGGCGTACGGCACGGTCCTCGAGCTCATGTCGCCCGAGCCGATGCGGACCGGGCAGATCATCTTCATGGATCCACCGACGCACACGATGCTGCGGGTGCTGGTCTCGAGGGCGTTCACGCCGCGTCGGGTCGGCGGGCTCGAGGGTCACATCCGGCAGATCTGCGCGGAGCTGCTGGACCGGCAGGTCGGCGGTGACGGGTTCGACTACATCCAGGACTTCGCCGCGCTGCTCCCGTCCATGGTGATCTCCGAGCTGATCGGCGTGGACCCGGCCGACCGTGAGGAGATCCGCCACACGATCGACCAGACCTTCCACCTCGATCCGGAGAAGGGGATGGTCAACGACATCTCGATGGCGGCCAGCGCCAGGTTCCACACCTACCTGTCCGACCAGCTGGAGGCGCGGCGGGCCGCGCCCAGGGACGACATGATGACGGCCCTCGTACAGGCGGAGATCGACACCGACGGGAGCACCCGCCGGCTCACCACCTCCGAGGCCGCCGACTTCACCGCGCTGCTCGTGGCCGCCGGTACCGAGACCGTGGCGCGGCTGCTCGGCTGGGCGTGTGACGTGCTCGAGACGCACCCCGATCAGCGGGCGGAGCTGGCCGCGGACTCGTCCCTGCTGGGGAACGCGGTCGAGGAGACCCTGCGGTACGAATCGCCATCCCCTGTGCAGGGCCGTGTCACCACCCGGGATGTCGAACTCCACGGCACCACCATCCCGGCGCGGTCGAAGATCATCCTTCTGACCGCGTCCGCCGGGCGTGACGGGCGCAGGTATGCCGACCCGGACCGCTTCGACATCAGGCGGCGGGTCGACAGCCACGTCGCCTTCGGTCGCGGGGCGCACTTCTGCCTGGGCGCGGCACTCGCCCGGATGGAGGGTCGTATCGCGCTGGAGGAGACCCTGCGCCGCTTCCCGACCTGGGAGGTCGACCGGGACAGCGCGGTACGTCTGCACACCAGCACCGTCCGCGGCTACCAGAGCCTGCCCATTTCCGGGTAGCTCGGGGTTGAGGGAGACTCATGAGATATCGCAGGTTCGGGACGACCGGTGTCGAGGTCAGCACCCAGTGTCTGGGCACGATGAACTTCGGCCGGCTGGGCAACGTCGATGCCGACGAGAGCGCGCGGGTCATCCGCCGGGCGCTGGACGGCGGAATCAACGTCATCGACACCGCCGACGTCTACTCCGGCGGTCAGGCCGAGGAGATCGTCGGGCAGGCGGTGGGCTCACGCCGGGACGACGTGGTCCTCGCGACGAAGTGCTTCTTCCCCATGGGCGGCCAGCTGCAGCGAGGATCCTCCCGACGCTGGATCACCCAGGCGGTCGAGGGCAGTCTGCGCCGGCTGGGCACCGACCGCATCGATCTTTACCAGATCCACAAGCTCGACTGGAACACCGATGTAGAGGAAACACTCGGCGCCCTGACCGACCTCGTCCGCCAGGGCAAGGTCCTCTACCTGGGCTCGTCGTCGTTCCCCGCCGACTGGATCGTCGAGGCCCAGTGGGCGGCGGCCCGGCGGCCCGGCGAAACGGCGAACGGTTCGTCTGTGAGCAACCGCAGTACTCGATCTTCGCGCGGTCGGTGGAACAGGCGGTGCTACCGGCCTGCCAGCGACACCGGATGGCGGTCATCCCCTGGAGCCCCCTCGCCGGCGGATGGCTGACCGGCAAGTACCAGCGTGGTCAGGAGCCGCAGGCGGGATCACGGTACGACCCGGACAGCCCCTTCATGCAGGGAACCGTCAGCTCGGCCGCCGAGCGCGCCGCTCCCGTCCGGTTCGACGCCGTGGACGCCCTGCGCGACATCGCCGACAAGGCGGGCATCACGCTCACCGAGCTGGCCATGGCCTTCGTCGCCAGCCACCCCGCGATCACCTCGACGATCATCGGGCCCCGCACGATGAAACACCTCGAGGACGCCCTGACCGCGGCGGACGTCGATCTCGGCGAGGACGTGCTCGACGCCGTCGACGAGGTCGTGCCACCCGGCACCGACCTGCCCGGGGTCGACCACTTCACCCAGTACCCGTCCCTCCAGCCCGCCGCCCGCCGCCGGCCGTCGCGCGTCTCGGTGTAGCCGGCACCAACCCCCTCATGGACAGCGCACCAGCCAGCCAGTCGCGCGTGTGGGCTCGGGCCGGGATCATTCGCGGGTGCCGGAGCCGCCCGGGATGACGGTGTCGATGACGGTGAGGGCGTCGCTGATCGTCGCTGCGAGGTCTCCGCCGCGCAGGTACCACCGGGTCTGCGCGGCGAGGATGATCGCACCGGCGGCGACCGCGAGCATCGCCGGCTCCAGGTCGTCGGGCGCCTCGCCCAGCCGCGCCCCGAGGAACTCGGCGAGGACGCCGTTGAACTCCAGAACGCTCACCCCGAGCATCACCCGGGTCGCGTACAGGCTGGCCTCCACCACGCGGACCCACCGCGCGACGTCGGCCGAGTCCTCGGCGGCGACGACCTCCTGGACGGCCTGGCGGACCGAACGCATCGGTGCCTCGTCCGGAGGCCGGGCCGCCAGCGCGGCCGCGACGGCCTGGGCCCGGCGCCGGACGACGCCCCGCAGGACATCGTCCTTGGCCGGGAAGTAGCGGAAGAACGTGCGGGCGGAGATTCCCGCGGCGGCCGCGATGTCGTCGACCGTCACGAGGTCGAATCCGCGGTCTTCGAACAGCAGCAGAGCGGCCGACTCGACGGACCGGGCGGCGGCCTCCAGCCGGTCGGCCCGGGCCTGCCGCGCAGTCGGCGACATCCGGTACGGCCTCTTGGCGCCGTCCCCAGCCACTCGCCCTCCTGCCCTGCGCCCGCGGCGGTGGATCAGACCGTCCGTCATCAGGCTAGCGCTGCCCCCGGCGGGGCAAGTCCCGCCGGGGGCAGCACAGTTTGCCGGCCGCACAAGGACCGGGCAGCGGGCGCGCAGGCTCAGGGTCCGGAGACCGTCGGGAGGGTAAGGCTGGAACCGCCGACGCCGGTGGCGACGGTGACGTCGACCGGGGTCGGGTTCTGGGTGAGCATCGTCGGGGCGCCGCCGGAGACGCGGACGGCGATGCGGTGGCCGACCGCGAACCGCCAGTCGTCGGGCCGGATCGGAACGGTGAGGGTGACGGGCGCACCGGTCGGCACCGGTGTGGGAGTCACGCTCGAGATCCGGTGGCTGGCCCGGAGGAAGCCGTTGTTGACGAGCGTCTCGGTACCGTCCGGGCCGATGTCGAGCAGTTCGACGTAGATGTTGGCGTCCGGACCGGACAGCTTCGCCCGCAGCGTGAGCGTCGGACGGCCGAACAGCGACGTCGGTGTGGTGAGCGCGCTGGTCTGGAACAGGAGGGACCCGCCGGCGCTCGATGGATCCTGCGGCTGGTGGAAGGCCATGGTTCCGGCTGCCCGGCTGGCCGCTCCGAGCGAGCCGTCCGGGTTGAGGGTGAACGATCGTGCGGTGGTGCCGGTCGGCCGGTAGCCGATGATCTCCCGCCATCCCGGGGAGGTCGTGCCGGTGCCGCTGCCGGCGAAGCTGACCAGGGTCGGCCGGGGCGGGATCGGGACGTGGGGAAGACGCTTCACCCAGTGGTCGAACCAGGCGAGGGTGATGCCCGGGGAAAGTCCTTCGGGGTTGCAGACCCCCCCGCAGTTCGGGTACCGCAGCGGGGCCAGGTGCGGCCACTGGCCGTAGATGGCCCACGTGCGGCCGAGGGCGCCTTCGATGTTGGTCAACTGACCGGAGCGGAAGTACTGGTCGATCCAGCCGCCCATCGCGAAGATCGGAACATTGATCGCACTGTGGCGACCGACAAACGACCGCGACTGCCAGTAGTCGTCGTACGTGGGGTGCGCGCGGTTGGCCGCGTACTCGGCCTCGGCGCTGATGGCTCCGCCGCTGATCATCTGGGCGACGCCGGGCCAGTTGTCGATGCTGCCGCCCTCTGTGCTCTTGATGCCACCCGGGTAGATGACGTCGTGGTAGAGGTCTGCCGGGGACTGCAGCGGGGCGATGGCCACCAGGTGCGGAGGCCGGTTGATGGCGGCGGCGTAGGTCGTGTCACCGCCGTAGCTCTCGCCGGTCATTCCGATCCGACCGTTCGAGTAGGGCTGGACGGCCAGCCATTCGACCAGGTCGTGGGCATCCTTGCCGTCCTGGGCCGACATGGCGTTCTGCCAGATGCCACCCGACCCGCCGGTACCCCGCAGGTTGCAGACCAGCGCGTTGTAGCCGTGGGTCGCGAAGTAGGTGGCCTCACTGGCGACATAGCTCGCCCGTAATGCCGCATACGGAGTGAACTCGACGATCAGGCCGGGAAAAGTACCCGCGGCTGGTGCGCCGTTGGTCGCCGGCCGGACCAGAGTGCAACTCAGCGGGGTGCCGTCCCGGACCGGCACCAGGGTCTCGGCGGAGATGGTCTGGTAGGTGGCCGGGCGGTCGTAGTTCCACCAGGCGTTCGTGAGAGCTGACAGCGGCCGACCGATGACGGGCACGGGCGGGGGCGTCGTCAGGGAGGTGGTTCCTGTCGACGTGGACGAACAGGCGGCAACCGCCGAGGCGGCGACTGTCAGAGCGGCGACCGGAGCGAAGCGGCGGATCAACGTTCGCGGACCTCGGGCCATGAGGCTCCCTTCAAATCAGGTGGCAGATGCTGCCACATAATTTGAGAAAGGTCACGGGACCCGAATCGGCCCAGTCCCAGCAACTGATTTCGGTGGCCTGCCGCCGAAATCCTGCTCGGCGCTGTGATGGGGGCGTTTTCCTCAGCCGGTTCCGGGCCTGGGCGGGCCTGACCCGTCCTGTTCGACCCTTCCGGCCCTTCCGACCCTTCCGAGCAGGACTGCCAGCGGCGGCAGGCAGACGCAGGCCAGCAGGAGCGCGAACAGCCATCCGGCGAGGACATCCGACGGCCAGTGGACGCCGAGATAGATCCGGCTGACGCCCACGGCGAACGCCCACAGGCCCGGGACGGCGACGGCCGCGGCCCGAGCGGCGGGCCGGCGGGCGCGGCGGTAGAGCACCGCGGCCACGCCCAGGGCAACCAGGGCTGAGGTGGTGGTGTGCCCGGAGGGGAAGGCGAAGCCCGACGGGTGGGTGATCCAGTCGACCGTCGGTGGCCGTGCCCTGCCCACCACCGTCGCCAGACCGGTGCGGAGCAGCTGGCCTGTCATCAGCGCCGCGATCCCGATGACGGCGCCCAGCCACCACAGCGCGCGCCGGGCCACCGCGACGGCCCCGCTGACCGCGGCGAGAGCGTAGGCGCAGATACCGACCCCGGTGTTCGTGACCGCCACGGCGATGTCGGACAGTGCGTGGCTGCGCTGCCCCAGTGCCCAGCGATGCCCGTGGACGTCGAGGGCGAACGGTGCCGCGTTCCTGAGAGCGATGGCGCACAGCAGCGCCGTCAGCAGCCCGCCCGCCAGCACGGCGACAAGAAGGCGGACGGTACCCGGGTCCTTCACCCATCGGCCGGGCCGAAGACTCGTCACCCGTTCAACCCCGCCACTCACGCGAACTCCCTCTCCGTCCGGCTCGGGCGCGGATACTGCCACGCGGGTCGTACAGGTCATCCAGATCACTGGAGGGCACGCTAGAACGCGGTTCGTGTGAGAACGATGTGACGTCGCGGCGTGGCCGATCGCTGGTCAGGTTTCGCCCCGCAGGTGGTGCACCCGCAGGGACACCGAGACGACAGCTCCGCCCTCGGGGTGGTTGGCAGCGCTGGCCTGCCCCCCGTGGGCGGTGGCGATCGCGGTGACGATCGCGAGGCCGAGGCCGGTTCCGCCCTGCGCACGGCTGCGGGCGGTGTCGGCCCGGGTGAATCGTTCGAAGGCCCGCGGCAGGAAGTCCGCGGGGAAGCCCGGCCCCCGGTCGCGGACCGTGATCCGTACCGTGGCCTGTCCTTCCTGTCCTTCCTGCCCAGCCGCCGGCTCGTCCCCCTTCTTGGGGCCGTCCGCGGTGGCAGTCGGGTCCGGCGTGATGTCCGCGTCGACGTCGATGCGGGTGGCGGGCGGTGCGTGCCGGATCGCATTGCTGAGCAGGTTGTCGACGGCCTGGCGAACTCGGTCGGGATCCACGTCGACCAGCAGTGGGCCGTCGGTGTGCAGGCGCAGCCGCGCCTCGCGCGCCTGGGCGGCCGGCGTGGCCGCGCGGACAGCGCGGTCCAGAAGATCCCGCACCGAGACGGTCTCGCGGCTCGCGAACTGCACGGGGTCCGCGTCGAAGCGGGCGAGGGCCAGCAGCGCCTCCGCCAGCCGGATCAGCCGTTCGGTCTCGAACGCCGCCGCGGACACCGCCTCGGTGAGGTCCCCGTGGGAGCGCCCGGGCCGCAGCGCCAGCTCGAGCTCGGCCTTCAGGTTGGTCAGCGGGGTGCGCAGTTCGTGCCCCGCGTCGGCGACGAAGGCCCGGTCCCGGGCACGCGCCGCCTGCAGGCGGTCGAGCAGACCGTTCATGGTGGCGGCGAGAGCGGCGATCTCGTCTCGGGTCCGCGGGACCTCCAGACGGCCACCGATGTCGGCGGCCTCCATGGCTGCCGCCTGACGGCGCATGCGTTCGACCGGGCGCAGGGCCGAGCCGGACAGCACCCAGGCGGCGAGCGCGGAAAGGAGCACCATAGGGGTGCCGGCCAGCACCATCACGTCGCGGACGCGGTCCTCGGCGAGATCGGTGATGTCTGTGGGGGAGGCGACCACGAGCACCGCCCGCTCGCCGGAGGCGAGGAGGACCGGTTCGACGACCAGGCGCACCCGCTCCTCGTCACTCTCCTCCTCCCCCTCCTCCGTCTCGTCGTCCTCCTCCGTCTCGTGGTCGTCCTCGTCCTCCTCGTCGTCCGTTCTGAGCAGCCCGGTGCCGAAGGTCTCGCCGGCGCGGCCGGCCGTGAGGAGCGCGCTGTCGGCCAGCGGAGCGGTCAGGCTGGGCGGCGACGCGGCGAGGACGCGGCCGTCGGCGCCGACCAGCTGCGTGAACGGGCTCGCCGACACCAGCTCCCGGCCGAAGGGAGGGCCGGTACCGGTCAGCCGGGTGCGCAGGGCCTCGGCGCGGGCCGAGAGCCCCTCGTCCAGCGAACTCTGGAGGCTGGTCCGCAGCAGGACGTAGAACAGGACTCCCAGCCCGGCGAGGACGAGAAGCGTCCCGAGCGCGAAGACGGCGGCGAGACGGATCCGCAGCGGCATGGGCTGGTCAGCCCGGCTGCGCGCTGGTGGTGACGCGCAGCCGGTACCCGGCGCCGCGGACCGTTTCCAGCTGCGACGTCCCGAACGGCCTGTCGATCTTCCGGCGGAGGTAGGCGATGTACTGGTCGACCACGTTCGAGGTTCCGTCGTACGCGAAGTCCCAGACGTGTTCGAGAATCGCGGTGCGGCTGAGTACCTCGCCGGGATGGCGCATCAGGTACTCGAGGAGCGCGAACTCCTTCGGGGAGAGGTCGAGGTCGGTGCCGTCGCGGCTCGCGGTGCGGCCGGCGGGGTCGAGCCGCAGCCCGTCGACGTCCAGAACGACCGGCCGTTCGTGGGAGCCACGGCGGATGAGCGCCCGAATCCGGGCGGAGAGCTCGTCGAAGCTGAACGGCTTGGCGAGGTAGTCGTCCGCACCGACGTCGAGCCCGCGGACCCGGTCGGTGACCTCGCCCCGGGCGGAAAGCATCAGAACGGGTGCCCACCGCCGGGCCGCGCGGAGCCGCCGGCAGACCTCGAAGCCGTCGATGCCCGGCAGCATGAGGTCGAGAACGATCACGTCGTAGGCGACCTCGCTGGCCTGCCACACCGCCTCGAGGCCGTCCGCGACGACGTCGACGGCGAACCCCTCCTCCACCAGACCGCGGCGTAGCAGGGCGGCGGTCCGCGTCTCGTCCTCGACCACCAGTACCCGCATGGACCCACGCTAGGGCTGCCGACATGTGAGTGCGATGTGAGCGCCATCGAACGGGCCGCGGAGCTGGCGCGGCCGGGTCAGGGGCGGACGACGACCTTCAGCGCCTCGCGGGAGTCCATCGCCTGGTAGGCGTTGGCGACGTGGTCGAGGTCGACGGTGCGGTCGAAGACCCGCCCGGGATCGAGGCGGCCGTCGAGGACGAGGGGCAGCGCCTCCTCGATGTAGGCGCGCACGGGAGCGGGGCCGCCGGTGAGGGTGGCGTTCTTCCCGAACAGCGACCCGAATCCGACCGGTGCCTCTTCGTACTGGGGCACGCCGACCCGGGAGATGATCCCGCCCGGTCGCACGATGCCGTAGGCCTGCTCGTAGGCGGGCATGTGCCCGACGGCTTCGAGCACGATGTGGCTGCCCTCGCCGCCGGTGAGTTCCAGGATCCTCGCGACGCCCTCGTCGCCGCGTTCGGCGACCACGTCGGTGGCACCGAAGTCGCGCCCCAGGTCGGTGCGGGTGGTGTGGCGGCCCATGAGGATGATCCGCTCGGCGCCGAGCTGCTTCGAGGCGAGGACCGCGGACAGGCCGACAGCGCCGTCGCCGATCACGGTGACGGTGCTGCCCGGAGCCACCCTGCCCATGTGCGCGGCGTGGTAGCCGGTGAGGTAGACGTCCGACAGGGTCAACAGCGAGGGCCACAGCGCCTCGTCGACGTCGCCGGGGATCTTCACGAGCGTGCCGGCGGCCTGCGGGACCCGCACCGCCTCGGCCTGCGCGCCGCCGATCCCGCCGGCGCCGTACCAGCCGCCGCGCACGCATGCTGTCTGGAACCCCTCGCGGCAGAACGCGCAGGTGTTGTCGGAGACCGCGAACGGCGAGACGACGAAGTCACCCGGTGCCAGGCCGGTCACCTCCCTGCCGACCTCCTCGACGACGCCGAGGAACTCGTGCCCCATGGGAACGCCGTCGTCGGTCGCGGCCATGGAGCGGTAGGGGTGCAGGTCGGATCCGCACACGCACGCCAGTACCACCCGAACCACGGCATCCGTCGGCTCGTGCAGCTTCGCGTCGGCGACGTCCTCGACACGGACGTCACCGGCTCCGTACATGAACGTTGCTCGCATGATGGGGTTTCCTCTGTCCTCGAGATCGGGAAGCAGCGGCAGCCGAACGGCCCGGGCCAACGGCCGGGGCCAACGGCCGGGGCCAACGGCCACGGTCAGTGGTCGATCATCTGCATCTGCTCCTCGTTGTGGTGATCTCCGGCCGGCGGGGTGAGCCGGTCGAGCTGCTCGATCTGCTCGGGGGTGAGCGTCAGGCTGTCCGCGGCGGTGTTCTCCTCGACGCGGGCGACCCGCCTGGTGCCGGGGATCGGGGCGATGTCGTCCCCCTTGGCCAGCAGCCAGGCGATCGCCACCTGGGCCGGGGTGGCGCCGGCCTCGGTGGCGACGGCCGCGACCTCGTCGGCGATGCGCAGGTTGCGCTGGAAGTTCTCCCCGGTGAACCGCGGGTTCGTCCTGCGCCAGTCGCTGTCGTCGAGCTGGTCGACCGAGCGGAGGTGGCCGGTCAGGAAGCCGTGGCCCAGCGGTGAGTAGGGCACGAAACCGATGCCCAGCTCGCGCAGCAGCGGCAGCACCGCCGGTTCGGGATCACGGGTCCACAGCGAGTACTCCGACTGCAGCGCGGTGATCGGGTGGACGGCTTGCGCCCGGCGGATCGTGCTGACACCGGCCTCGGACAGGCCCACGTGACGGATCTTGCCCTCGGAGACCAGCTGGGACAGGGCGCCCACGGTGTCCTCGATCGGAGTCCGCGGGTCGACGCGATGCTGGTAGTACAGGTCGATGTAGTCGGTGCCCAGGCGGCGCAGCGACCCTTCGACGGCGGCGCGGATGTTGGCGGGGCTGCTGTCGAGGCCGGTGCGGCCGGTGTGGGAGATCATGCCGAACTTCGTCGCGAGGACAACCCCGTCGCGGCGCCCCTTCAGCGCCCGGCCGACCAGCTCCTCGTTCGTGAACGGCCCGTAGACCTCGGCGGTGTCGACGAGGGTGACACCCAGTTCCAGGGCCCGGTGGATGGTCCGGATCGACTCGTTGTCGTCGCTGCCCGCGCCGGTGTAGCCGAAGGACATGCCCATCGCACCCAGGCCGATGCGGGAGACGTCCAATGTGCCCAGTCTGACGTGCCTCATGGTCGCTTCTCCTTCTCCGGTGTCGTCCCGTGCCGTGCTGTGCCGGGCGGTGGTCGGTGCCGGGGCCGCACCGACTCTTCCGCAGCCTCGCCGTCCCTGGGAGGGCCTGCCCTGCCAGGTAACGGCGGTATCCCCTTCCCGCCCCCGGCTGCACCCGGCGGGGACATAAGGCCCGGTCTTGCCGCATACACAGCAATTGCTCAGGCTCCGTTCAGACGCGGAACCTAGTTTCAGGATGTGGCATCCGGGTCAGAGCCCCACACAGCCGACGGGCAGGCGTTCGGGTCTCGTGGCGCCCGAATCCTGGCTGTCACCGGCGGTGTCGTCATCGTCGTGCTGGTCGTCGCGGTCGCCGTGCTGGCGGTGCGGCCCGCGGGCGGCCCGGTGGCGCGGGATGCCGGCCCCGCGGCTGCGGCGTCTCCGAGTCCCGGCCCGAGCGCGGCGCCCGCCGTCGCGGAGATCTACCAGCGGATCGGGCCCTCGGTGGTGATGGTGCGGACCGACCGCGGCTCGCTGGGTTCCGGTGTGATCGCGGCGGACGACGGCACGGTCCTCACCGCCAACCACGTCATCGCCGACGGCGGCGCGGTCAGCCTCCTGTTCGCCGACGGCACCCGCTCCACCGCCACCGTCGCCTCGGCCGACCGGGAGGCTGACATCGCCACGCTCGTCCCGGCGAACCTGCCGCAGCCGGTCGTGCCGGCGACGCTCGGCGGCCGGGTGGCGGTCGGCGGCGAGGTGGTCGCGGTCGGCAACCCGCTGGGGCTGGCCCACAGTGTCTCGTCCGGTGTCATCTCCGGTGTCGGCCGCACCGCGACCACGGACAGCGGCACGCTCACGGGCCTGATCCAGTTCGACGCCTCGGTGAACGCCGGCAGTTCGGGGGGCCCGCTGCTGGACGCGGAGGGCCTGGTCGTCGGCATCGTCGTCTCCATCGCGGACCCCGGGCAGGACGACGCCTTCGCCGGAATCGCCTTCGCCGTACCCATCGGCAGCGCCCTCGGCGGGGGCGGTTCCGGCGAGGGCCGTGGGCCGCAGATCTGACGCCAGCACGCGGATCCGGCGCCAGCTGAGGCTCCGACGCAACTGAGGCTCCGACGCCGACAGAGGCCAGGAAAGGTAGCGGGAGGACCATGACACCGAACAACCAGGCCGGGTGGGCAGGCGGCAGTCCCCGTGGCCCCGCGGTAGCCGAGGTACCCCGTGCCTCCGTTCCGGGCAGCCCGCTCGAGCAACTGCTGTTCGAGGTCAAGCGCACGATCGTCGGGCAGGACGTGCTGCTGGAGCGGATGGCGGTCGGCCTGCTCGCCGGTGGCCACCTGCTCGTCGAGGGTGTGCCGGGGCTGGCCAAGACACTGGCCGTGAAGTCCCTGGCGGCCGCCCTCGGCGGGACCTTCCAGCGCATCCAGTTCACCCCGGACCTGCTGCCCGCCGACCTGGTCGGCACCCGTGTCTACCGCCCGCACAGCGGCGAGTTCGAGACGAAGCTCGGCCCGGTCTTCGCCAACCTGCTGCTGGCCGACGAGATCAACCGTGCCCCGGCGAAGGTGCAGAGCGCGCTGCTGGAGGTCATGCAGGAGCGTCAGGTGACCATCGGGCGCGAGACCTTCGCCGTCCCCGACCCGTTCCTGGTCATGGCCACGCAGAACCCGATCGAGTCCGAGGGCACCTATCCGCTGCCGGAGGCCCAGGTCGACCGCTTCATGATGAAGGTCCTCGTGGGCTACCCGTCCCCGGTGGAGGAGCACGCCATCGTCGACCGGGCGCTGCGGCCGCCCGCGGCGACCCAGGCGATCCTCGCTCCCGAGGATCTGGTGCGGCTGCGGGCCGGCGTCCAGGACGTGTACGTCGATCCGGCGATCGTCGACTACGCGGTACGGGTCGTCACCGCGACCCGGTCGCCGGGAACGGTCGGGCTGGGCACCCTCGACAGGTACGTCACCCATGGCGCCAGCCCGCGCGCGTCCATCGCCCTCGTGCTGGGCGCGCGGGCACTGGCCCTGCTGCGCGGGCGGGACTACGCGGTACCGGAGGACCTGCGCGAGCTCGCTCCCGACGTGCTGCGGCACCGTGTCTCCCTGTCGTACGAGGCACTGGCCGACGATGTCGCGCCCGACACCGTCGTCGCCGGGGTGCTGCGGGCCGTGCCGATGCCCGAGGTCCCGCTGCGGGACCGCTGATGGCGGGCGCGCCCGATCGCCTGCTGCTGCGGCTGGAGTGGCAGGTGGTCCGCCGCCTCGACGGGCGGGTGCTCGGTGCGTTCCGCACGGCGTACCGCGGGTCGGGCCTCGACTTCGCCGGCCTGCGGGCCTACGACGAGGCGGACGACGCCCGCCGCATCGACTGGAACGCCACCGCCCGGCTGGACGAGCCGCAGGTGCGCCAGTTTCACGAGGACCGCGAGCTCACCCTGTGGCTGGTGCTCGACCGGTCGGCGTCGATGACGGTCGGTGCCCCGGGCCGGGCGAAGCACGACGTCCTCGCCGAGCTCGCGCTGACCGTGGCCCGGCTGTTCGGCCGCGGCGGCAACCGGGTCGGCGCGCTGCTCCACGACGGTGCCACCACCCGGGTGGTGGCACCGGGTACCGGCCGCGGGCAGGTCCTGCGCATCGGCCGCGAACTCGAGCGCACGGCCGCGGCACCACCGGCCGCGGCCACCACCGACGTCGCCGCGATGCTGGCCGGCACCGCACGGCTGGCCCGGCGCCGTTCGCTGGTGGTCGTCATCTCCGACTTCATCGGCACCGGAGAGTGGGACAGGCCGCTGCTGCAGCTCGCGCACCGGCACGACGTCGTGGCGCTACGCGTCGTGGACCCGGCCGACGACGACCTGCCCGACGCGGGGCTCGTCCTCGTCGAGGACGCCGAGACCGGCGAGCAGATCCTCATCGACTCCAGCGACCCGCTGCTGCGCTCCCGCCTGGGGGACGCCGTGGCGGAACGCGAGGCCGACCTGGCCGCCGGCATGCGTCGCGCCGGGGTCCCGCTGCACCGGATCGACACCGGCCGCGACCTCCTCTCCTCCCTCGTCGCGGTCGTGGCCAGTACCCGGCGGAGGCAGGTGTGACCCTCTCCGCTCCCTGGCTGCTCGCCGTCGGTGCGGCGGTCGTCGCCGCGCTCGCCGTCGCCGTGACACGGGCCTCCCGCCGCCGACGGGCGGTGCTGGCCGCGGCCGGCGTGGATGCCTCGTCCGGTGTGAACGCCTCGTCCGGCCGGCGCCGCCCGCAGGCCGGGGTCTGGTTCAGCCTCGCGGGCATCGCCGTGCTCGCGGTCGCGGCGGCGGGGCCCGCGGCCTCCGTTCCCGTCTCCCGGGCGGCCGGGACGGTGATCGTCGCCATCGACGTCTCGAACAGCATGGGCGCCACCGACCTCTCGCCGACCCGGCTGGACGCGGCGAAGCGGGCGGCGGTCGAGTTCGTCGAGGCGCAGCCTGACAGCGTCGACGTCGGCGTGGTCGCCTTCGAGGGCGGTGCGCTCACCACACACCAGCCCAGCGCCGACCACGCCGCCGCCGCGGCGGCGATCAACCGGCTGAGCCTCGCCGGCGGGACGTCCCTCGCCGAGGCGATCCTCACCTCGCTGTCGGCGATCACGGGCCGAACCGTCCGGCCAGGCCCGGACGGCACCGTGCCCGACCTCGGGTACTGGAGTTCGGCGACCATCGTGCTGTTCTCCGACGGAGAGGACAGCGGCAACGGCGGAACCGCCGGCGGGGGTGCCAGCGGCGGGAGTGCCAGCGGGGGAGGTGGCACCGGAGGGGCCGCCGGTCCGGCGGGAGGCACCGCCGAGGCGGCGGCCACCGCTGCCCAGGCCGCCGGGGTGCACGTCGAGACGGTCGGTGTGGGCACCGCCGCGGGCGCAACCGTCGAGGTCGATGGCTACCGGCTGCACACCGCGCTGGACGAGGAGACCCTCACGGGTATCGCCCGGACGACCGGCGGCTCCTACCACCCCGCCGGGCAGGCCTCCGAGCTTGACGGGGTGGCCTCGGCCATCGACCTGCGGCTGACCACGCACAACGAGGATCTGCCGCTGGCCGGTGCGTTCACCGCGTTCGCCCTCCTGCTGCTGGCGGCGGGCGGAGTCCTCACGGTCCTGCGCACCGGAAGGGTCGTCTGATGTCCCTCACCTGGCCCTGGGCGCTGGCGACGCTGCTGGCCCTCCCGCTGCTGGCCGCCGTCGCCTGGTGGGGCCGGCGGCGGCGGCGCCGTGCCGCCGTCCGGGTGACGTCGCTCGCGCTGGTCCGCGTCGCGCTGCCCGGCCGGACGCGCTGGCGCCGCCGCGTTCCCGCCGCGCTCCTCGTGCTGGGACTGGCCACGCTCGGTGTCGGCGCGGCCCGCCCGCAGGCGAGCGTTCCGGTCGCGGCCAACGCGACGACGATCCTGCTGGCGCTGGACGTCTCGGGCTCGATGTGCACCACCGACGTGGCCCCGAACCGCCTCACCGCGGCGGAGGAGGCGGCCGCCGACTTCATCCGGGCCCAGCCGGGTGGTTCCCGTATCGGCCTGGTCACCTTCGCCGGCGTCGCCGGCCTGCTCGTCCCTCCGACCGACGACAGCGACCGGCTGCTGGCGGCGCTGACGAGCCTGACCACGTCCCGCGGCACGGCCATCGGCCAGGGGATCCTGGCGTCCATCGACGCGATCGCCGACGTCGACCCGTCGGTCGCCCCCACCGGCACGAACCTCGGCCCGGCCGCCGCCGGCGGCGAGTACGCGGCGGACGTCATCGTCGTGCTCACCGACGGCGCCAACACCCAGGGCGTGGACCCGCAGACCGCCGCGGCGGAGGCCGCCGCGCGCCGCCTGCGGGTCTACACGATCGGTTTCGGGACGACGACGCCGGCACCGATGGTGTGCGACAGCTCGCAGCTGGGCGATGACGCCTTCGGTGGTTTCGGCGGCGGTTTCGGGGGCGGTGGCGGGCGCGGTGGTTTCGGGGGCGGCCGCTTCGACCGGAACCCGCTGATCATCGATGAGGACGCGCTGAGGCAGGTCGCGGGAGCCACCGGCGGCACGTACTACCGCGCGCAGAACGCCGGCCAGCTCGAGGAGGCCCTGGGCGCCCTGCCCCGCACCATCACCGTGACGCGCGAGCACCGGGACATCGCGGCCTGGTTCGCCGGCATCGGTGGCCTCCTCGTCGCCGCGGCCCTCGCTCTCTCCCTGTGGTGGAACCGGGTGCGCAGCACACCGCCCGTCGCCTCGGGCCGTCCGAGGTGATGTCACCGGCGATCTGGGAGTCCCTGCTGTTACCCCTTTCAGTAAGGACTCGCTGTGTACCCGCGACTCGGGTTTCCTGAGGTGATGGCCGCGTCGCCGGGAGTAGTCGACGCGCATTGATGCCCACGCCGTCCCGGCGGGTCGCGGTCACCGCGCGGGCCCGTGCCCGCGACTCACACGATCGGCAACGTCGACGAGAGGGTGACCAGTGCCTGAGGACAGCAACATCCTGCCGGGCCGTCGGCCCGGCCACGGCCGCCGCGGGTTCCTGCTGGGCGCGGCCGGGCTGGCGACTCCGCTTGTCGCCGGACTGGTCGGCTGCTCCTCCGACGAGCAGGTCTCCGCGGCGGCGGGTAGGCCCAGACCGGACGGCCGGGCGGCGACCACCGCGACGACGGCGACCACGCTGGCCGCTCGCCGCAGGCTCGGCTCGCTGGAGGTCTCCAGCGTCGGGCTGGGCTGTCAGACCATGCCGGGCAACCTCTACGGCCCGGTGAGCAGCCGGGCGGACATGGTCACGATCATCCGGACGGCCGTCGACCAGGGCGTGACCCTGTTCGACACCGCCGAGGCGTACGGCCCGTTCGAGTCCGAGCGCATCCTCGGGGAAGCCCTCGAACCGGTCCGGGACCGGGTCGTGATCGCGTCGAAGTTCGGGTGGGACATCGACCCGGCGACAGGCCAGCGGCGCGGCGGTCTCAACAGCCGTCCGGACAGTATCCGGCAGGCGGTCGACGGCATGCTGGAGCGCCTGCGGACCGACCGGATCGACCTGCTGTACCAGCACCGCGTCGATCCCACGGTGCCGATCGAGGACGTCGCGGGCACCGTGAAGGACCTGATCTCCGCGGGGAAGGTCCGGCACTGGGGCCTGTCCGAGCCGGGCCCGCAGACCGTGCGCCGTGCGCACGCCGTGGAGCCGCTCGCCGCGGTCCAGAACGAGTACAACCTGATGTGGCGGGGACCAGAGCAGCAGATCATCCCGCTGTGCGAGGAACTGGGTATCGGGTTCGTGTGCTGGGCTCCGCTCGCGTACGGGTTCACCACCGGCACGATCAACCCCTACACGCGGTTCACCCAGGGTGACTTCCGGGCGGCCGTGCCTCGCCATTCGCCGGAGAACATGCCGGAGAACATGCCCCTGGTGCAGCTGCTGCAGGACTGGGGCGTGCGCAAGGGAGCAACGCCCGGCCAGATTTCCCTTGCCTGGCTGCAGGCGCAGAAGCCGTGGATCGTCCCCATCCCGAGTGCCACCCGGACGTCCCACCTCCTGGAGAACATCGGAACGGAGGAGGTGACGTTCAGCGGCGACGAGCTGCGGGAGTTCACCACCGCCCTCGACGCGATCACCATTCACGGCGAGCGGCTGCCGGCACCGGTACTCGCCATGTCGGGGGTCGAGGCACCCGCCCCCTGACGCCCCGGGCGGTCGGGTCCCGAAGGGCCCGGCCTGCGCTGGTGCGTCAGTCCGCCTGGCCGTGGGCCCGGGCGCTGCTCGCACCGTCGTCCCGCGCCGCGGCCCAGCTCGCCAGCAGTTCGAGACCGTCACCGGAGGGTGTTCCCGCCTCGGCGGTGTAGGTCACGATGATCAGGGTCTCCTCGCCGGGAAGCTCGAGGGCCTCATGGGCGAGTTCGAGCTCGCCGATCGCAGGGTGGCGGAAGCGTTTCGTGCCATGGCGGTGCACGAAGACCTCATGGGAATCCCACCAGGTGCGGAAGGGCTCGCTGCTCAGGGAAAGGTCACTGACGAGGTTCATCAGCCGCGGATCGTGCGGATCCCTGGTGGCCGCGATCCGCAGCGCACCGACGGACTGGCGGGCCACCTGCTGCCATTCCGGGTAGAACGCCCGGGCGCGCGGATCGAGGAAGAGGAACCGCAGGGAGTTCACCGGCCGCGTCGCGGCCGTGAACATGGGGGAGTAGAGGGCGTGGCCCAGCGGGTTGGCGGCGAGGATGTCGAAGCTGTGGTTGGCCAGGATGGCGGGCACGCCGGTCATCGAGTCCAGGACCCGGCGGATGGCCGGCCGGATCGTCGCCGTGCCGCCGTGCCGGCGGGTGCGCGCCGCGACCGGGCTGGCGGCGCGGGCCAGGTCGTGCAGGTGCGCGCGTTCGATCTCGTCGAGCCGCAGCGCGCGGGCGACGGCGTCCAGGACGGTGGCGGAGACCCCGGCGAGGTTGCCGCGTTCCAGGCGGGTGTAGTACTCGACGCTGACGCCGGCGAGCGCGGCGACCTCACCGCGGCGCAGGCCGGCGACCCGCCGGTTCCCGTGCGCGGGAATCTCGACCTGATCCGGGCTGATGCGCGCCCGGCGTGAGGTGAGGAACGCGCGGGCCTCGCTGCGGTTGTCCATGTCTCCAGGCTAGGTACAGCTCCGGGCACAGTTCCGGCAGGTGCGGGTCCTGCCGTGGTCGCACGCGGACCGAGGCGGACCCGGGGGCTCCGGGGGGCGTGCCTCAGACCGCCGGCCCGTTCGCTCTGAGCTCGGCCAGCCACACGGCGGCACTGGCGTCCGACGGTGCGCGCCAGTCCCCTCGGGGTGACAGCGTGCCGCCCGCCGAGACCTTCGGGCCGTTGGGCAGCGCCGAGCGTTTGAACTGCGACAGCTGGAAGAAGCGGGTGAGGAACGCCTCGAGCCAGTGGACGATGGTCGACAGTTCGTAGGCGTGCCGCCCCTCTGCCGGGAAGCCGGCCGGCCAGCGGCCCGCGTCGGCCTCACGCCACGCGTGCCAGGCCAGGAACGCCACCTTCGACGGCGGCAGCCCGTACCGCAGAATGTGGAACAGGAAGAAGTCATGTAGCTCGTACGGCCCGATCCGGTCCTCCGTGCTCTGCATCGCGCCCGTCTCCTCGTCGGCGGGCACCAGCTCCGGCGATATCTCGGTGCCGAGGATCGCGGTCAGCAGGCTGCCGGTGGCCTCGTCGAACTGGCCCGTGGCCACCGTCCACCGGATGAGGTACTGGATCAGCGTCTTCGGTACCCCCGCGTTGACGGCGTAGTGGCTCATCTGGTCGCCGACGCCGTAGGTGCACCAGCCCAGTGCCAACTCGCTGAGATCGCCGGTGCCGACGACGAAACCGCCTCGCTGGTTGGCCAGCCGGAACAGGTAGTCCGTGCGCAGACCGGCCTGCACGTTCTCGAACGTGACGTCGTACACCGGCTCGCCCTGCGCCGCCGGGTGCCCGAGATCCGCGAGCAGTTGGCGGGCGGCGGGACGAATGTCGATCTCCGCCGCCTCGATGCCGAGGGCGCGCATCAGCGCCCAGGCGTTCGCCTTGGTCTCCTGCCCGGTGGCGAAGCCCGGCATGGTGTACCCGAGGATCGACGTGCGCGGGACACCGAGCCGGTCGCAGGCCTTCGCCGCGACGATCAGCGCGTGCGTCGAGTCGAGGCCGCCGGAGACACCGATCACCATCGTGGCACCGCCGGTCGCCTGAAAGCGTCGCGCGAGGCCGTGCACCTGGATGTTGAAGGCCTCGTAGCAGTCGAGGTCGAGACGCTCGCGGGTGTCGGGTACGAACGGGAACCGGCGCTGGGAGCGCCGCAGCCCGACATCCCGCCGGTGTGGCCGGTGCTCGAACCGGACTGTCCGGAAGTGACGCTCCGGGCGGTCATGGGCAACGGCGCTGTCGTTGAACGTCCCGGTCCGCATCCGCTCGAGCCGCACGCGGGCGAGGTCGACGTCGGTGACGAGAAGCTGGGCGTCCTCGGTGAACCGTTCCGACTGGGCGAGCAGGTCACCGAGCTCGTGGACGGTACCCTGCCCGTCCCAGGCGAGGTCGGTGGTGCTCTCCCCGGTGCCGGCAGCCGAATAGACGTACACCGCCATCGCGCGTGCCGACTGGGCCGCGGAGAGGTGGGCGCGGTCGGCGGACTTGCCCACGACGATGTTCGACGCCGACAGGTTGGCGAGCAGCGTGGCGCCGGCCAGCGCCGCGTAGGAGGACGGCGGGATCGGCGCCCAGTAGTCCTCACAGATCTCGACACCGACCACGAGCTCCGGCAGGTCCGTCGCGGCGAAGATCAGGTCGGTGCCGAAGGGCGCCGTCTGCCCGGCGATCGTGACGTCCTGGCCGGTGACGCCGGCTCCCGGCGCGAACCACCGCTTCTCGTAGTACTCGCGATAGTTGGGCAGAAACGACTTCGGCACCACGCCGAGGACGCGCCCGCGGGAGATCACCAGCGCGGTGTTGTACAACCGTCCCCGGCAACGGACGGGCGCGCCGACCAGCAGGAGGGGGCCGAGGTCGCGGGTGGCCTCGCAGACGGCCGACACCGCCTCCTCCACGCCGTCCAACAGGGCGTCCTGCAGAAGCAGGTCGTCGATCGCGTACGAGGACAGACCCAGTTCGGGATAGACGACCAGATCCACGCCGTCCGCGTCGGCCTGCCGCGCCAGTGCGATCGTCGCCGCGGCGTTGCGCGCGGGGTCGGCCGTCGCGACGACCGGCGTCGCCGCCGCGACCCGGACCAGACCGTGACTGTGGATCGCCCCGAATTCTCCCAGCCGCACAGCGCCTCCTGGATCAATCGACCGGTTGTGCGTGTCTACGAGGCTAGAGTCCGCGGGCCTCGGAGTTCGCCCAGCGGTCGCCACCCCTCGTCGGGAGCGACCAGAGGCAGCATGCCGCCTCGCCCGGCGCCGGCCGGGGGCGCTGCGGCGGAGACCGTCGGCCAGGCCGACCTGACCGGACGCATCGCGTCCCTCGGTGGCGGCACAGGATGTCCCGGCGCTTGTCCGGGCGCCGCTTGTGCGGGTGCGGGCCGGCCGTTCGCTGTCCGGAGGACAGATGTAGTTCGTGGCTTTTCGGAATGGCCGGCAACCCTTTCGACCGTCCCGGCGACAGATTCTGTGGGGCTCGCGCCGGGGGGCGATAAAGCCGACACGGCTCCGGTTGTCTCCGGGACTGTCCACCACCGGTGGGCGGTTCAGGTATCCGGATTCTGTCGGCTGACGTCCGAATAGGTCGACACGTTTTCCGAGGAGCCACAGATGAACCGAACACCGGTTGTTCGACGCGGTCCGGCGGAGCGGCGTCAGCCGATGCTCCGGCGAGCCGGAGTCCTCGGTATCGCCTGCGCCGCGTTGATGGTCGTCGCCGGCTGCACACCCATGGCGGGCGGCGGTGGTTCCGGTCCCACCGCCAGCCCGACCGCGACCACCGCCGGGCCGCAGTCTCCCGGCGGGCCTGTCCCGACGACAGCGCCCGCGGGCTCCTCACCCACCGCGTCCCCGTCGGCGGTGACCACCTCGCTCCCGGCCACCATCACGCCGTCCGCATCCACCTCCAGCCCGGCGCCGGCGACGACCGCGCCGCCGACTGGTCCCGGTGCGGGGACTCCCACCGGTCTGCGGGTTTCCGGCACCTCGATCGTGGATCGCTCGGGGGCGCCGGTGCGACTGCTCGGCGTGAACCGGTCCGGAACCGAATACGCCTGTATCCAGGGCTGGGGGCTGTTCGACGGCCCCAGCGACGACGCCTCCGTGGCGGCCATCGCGTCCTGGAAGGCCAACGCCGTGCGGATCCCGCTGAACGAGACGTGTTGGCTCGGTATCAACGGCGCGCCCGCGCAGTACTCCGGCGCGGTTTACCGGCAGGCGATCGTCGATTTCGTCGGCCGGCTGAACGCTCACGGTATGGCGGCTGTTCTCGACCTGCACTGGGCTGCTCCGGGGACGGAGCATGCGACGGGTCAGCGGCAGATGGCCGACGCCGACCACGCCCCCGACTTCTGGCGGTCGGTCGCGACGACGTTCAGGGGAAACTCATCCGTCCTGTTCGACCTCTACAACGAACCCCACGACATCTCCTGGGCCTGCTGGCGTGACGGCGGCGACTGCGGCATCGGCTACCAGGTGGCCGGTATGCAGGACATGCTCGACGCTGTCCGCAGCACCGGCGCCACGAACATCGTCCTGGCAACCGGCAACGGCTGGGGTGGTGACCTCACCGGCTGGCTGGCGAACAGGCCGACCGACCCGACCGGCAACCTGGCCGCGGGCTGGCACATGTACGACTTCGGCGGATGCGTGACGGTGTCCTGCTTCGACGCCCAGATCGCGCCGGTCTCCGCCGCCGTCCCGCTGGTCGCGGGCGAGTTCGGGGACAGCGACTGCAACCACTCCTTCAGCGACCAGACGATGACCTGGCTCGACGCCCACAGCGACAGCTACCTGGGCTGGGCGTGGAACACCCACGACTGCAGCGGGTTCCCCGCGCTGATCAGGGACTACGCGGGCACACCGACCGCCTACGGCGAAGGCCTGCGCAACCACCTGGCCTCCCTCAGGTAACTCCGCCCACCCGGCGAGCTCCGGCCCCCTGCGTACCGGGTGGGCCGGTGCTCGCCGGTCGCCGGTCGAGGTCGCCCGCGCCTCGGGTCGCCCGCGCCTCGGGTCGGCCGCGCCTCGGGTCGGCCGCGGAGAAATGGCCGAAAAATCCCGCCACACCGCATCTCGCCACGAGAAACCGGTCGCCGGAAAAGCCGCGGCTCGTCGGCGATGTGGGCATTTGTTGACGCGGCTGCCCGCACCACCCGTACCCGAGAAGAAGTGCGGCGGACAGAATTCCGTTGGGCTGCACTGGTTGCCGCACGGCTGGCACCTTGGTGTCGGCGGCGAGGTGAACGGAACGACATCAGATCGCATCGACGTAAGAATGAGAACCTCCTGATCCGAAGAATTCGGAGGAGGTCCGATGAGATGTTCGCGATTACTGGGTGGGCGCGTTACCGCGCTGCTCGCCACCGGGGCATGCGCCGTTTCGGTGCTGGCGGTCTGTGCTCCGTCCGCACACGCGGCCCCGAGGGCGGGCGCCGTCGCGTCCCCGACGATCACCGTGCCGGCGGCCGGTAGCCACGGCTTCCCGTTCCAGGCGGAGGAACCGGCGCTTCTCGCCGCCAAGGGGTACGTGGAGCGTGAGTTCCTGTTCGGCGGCACGGCTACCGCCTACAACAGGAACGGCGCGTTCGGGTCGGATGGCCGCTGGCAGGTGACTCCAGGCACGCAGGCTCCCTACCAGAGCCGCATGCTGGTCCGTTATCCGGCGGACCCGGCGAAGTTCAACGGGACCGTCCTGGTCGAGTGGTTCAACGTCAGCGGCGGCATCGACGCCCAGGTCGACTGGACGACCATGCGCGACGAGATCCTGCGCTCCGGCTACGCCTATGTCGGAGTCTCCGCCCAGCAGCTCGGCATCAACGCGGTGGGAGAATACCCCGGCCTCAAAGCGTGGGACCAGGCCCGCTACGGAACCCTCAACCACCCCGGCGACCAGTACTCGTACGACATCTTCTCGCAGGCGGCGCAGGCACTGCGCACTCCGGACGGCCCGAACCCGCTGGGGACACTGAAGTTCAGGAAACTGCTCGCGGTCGGCGAGTCCCAGTCCGCGATGCGCCTGACGACCTACGTCAACGCGGTGGCTCCGGTGGCCCGGGTGTACGACGGGTATCTCATCCACAGCAACATGGCGGTACCGACGCCGCTGAGCGCCGACCCGCTCGAGAGGATGCCCAACCCGACCCTCATCCGTACCGATCTGAGGGTGCCGACCTTCGTCGTGCTGACCGAGACCGACATGACGCTCCATGTGACAGCCCGGCAGCCGGACTCGGCGACTGTGCACACCTGGGAGCTCGCCGGCACCTCCCATGCCGACCAGTGGCTTCTCACCTCCGGGCAGCCCGTGTACGAGCGCATGTTCGGCAAACCCGTGCCGCCCCGGGATTGCGGGGCGAACACGGCACCGATCAACGACGGCCCGGCGCACTACTCCCTGAACGCCGCGCTGTCGGCCATGAACCGGTGGATACGCGGTGGGCCCGCACCGGCCACCGGCGCGCTCCTGGCCATGGAGGGCAGCACACCGGTCCGTGACCCCGCAACCGGGCTCGCCCGCGGCGGCATCCGGCTTCCTGACATCACCGTGCCCACCAGGACCCTGTCCGGACAGCGCTATGCCGAGGGCCTGGCGGCCCTGTTCTGCGGACTGTTCGGTGCGACCGACCCCTGGAACGGCGACGCCGACCCCTGGGACAGGCACAACGCGGGCGACCCGTCCAACCCGACCGCGCCGCAGACCGCGGAGCCGGTGCTCAGCCAGCTCTACCCGACCCACGCCGACTATGTGCACAAGGTGCGGGCGGCGGCGTGGACGTCGGTGCTCCGCGGTTTCCTGACGCCCGCGGATGCCAGGACCATCGTCACCGCGGCCAGCAACTCCACCATCGGCGGCTGACCAGGCCAGCGATAGCTGGAACCCGGCCTGCGACGGCGGGCCGCCGGCACACCCGCCGGCGGTCCACCGTCGAGGGCCGCCGCCCGGCCGCGGTGTTCACCCGTGCCGGGCCGCGGGAACGCCGCCCGCGGGCAGGTCCGCGTCCGGCCCCTGCTCGACGACGGTCCCCTCGCGCAGGACGACGACGCGGTCAGCCGCGCGGATCGTGGCCGGTCGATGCGCGATCACGATCGTGGTGCGGCCGTGGCGGACGGTGCGCAGCGCTGCCTGCAGCGCGCGCTCGTTCTCCGCGTCGAGGTTCGAGGCGGCTTCGTCGAGTATCAGGATCGGGGTGTCGCGCAGCAGCGCCCGGGCGATGCCGAGGCGCTGCCGCTCGCCGCCCGAGAGCCGGGCGCCGTTCTCACCGACGTGGGTGGCGTAGCCCTCCGGGAGTGCGGCGACGAACGTGTGGGCGCTGGCGGCGCGGGCGGCCGCGACGAGGTCGTCGTCGGTGGCGTCGGGCGCGCCCAGCCGCAGGTTGTCCGCGACCGAGGCGTCGAAGAGGTGCACGTCCTGCGGCACGACGCCCACCAGGCGGCGCAGGTCCTCGAGGCGGTGGTCACGCAGGTCGTGCCCACCGATCGTGATCGAGCCCGCGTCGACGTCCCAGTGACGCAGGAGCAGGTTGGCGCAGGTCGACTTCCCCGCCCCGGACGGGCCGACGAGGGCGACCATCTCGCCTGGCCGCACCGTGAACGTGACGTCACGGAGCACCGGACGGTCCACCTCGTAGCCGAACGCGACGCCGTCGAAGGTGACCGAGCTGTCCGCGGCTGTCGGGGAGACCACGGCCGTGTCGGCGACCACCGCGGGCTGTTCGATCAGCGCGAGGACCCGGTGGGCGCTCGCCCGCAGCGGCGCGAGCGAGGCCGCGATCGCCGTGGACTCGACCACCGGACGCAGTGCCCCGGCGACGAGCATGACCGCGAGTGCGCCGGTCGCGAGGGTCATCCCGCCGCTCCCGGTGCCGGCGGCGGCGGTGACCACGATCATCAGCGTCAGGATCACCGTCGCCGCGACGAGCAGGTCGGTCACCGCGCTCTGGGCACCCTCGGCGCGGGCCTGCCGGCGTTGGAGGCTGATGTACCGGCGGGTGCTCGCCGCGACGCGGTCCGACCAGGAGTCCACCCGGCGGGCGAGCAGCAGCTCGGTCATGCCGCGCACGCCGTCCACGACGTCGGCGTTGAGCACCCCGAGCGATGCGCGCAGGTCGGCGGCCCGCGCGTCCGCCCACCGAGCGAACAGCGCGGGCAGGACCGCGACCGTGAGCACACCGCCGGCGAACACGATCGCGACCAGGGGGTTGATCGTCGCGAGGGCGACGATCGAGGCCACCGAGACCAGCGCGGCGGCGAACGCCGTCGGGGCGAGATGGGCGAAGAACTGTTCCAGGAGCTCGACGTCGGCCATGGTGACCGCGGCGACCTCGCCGGTGCGGCGACCCTGCAGCCGGTGCGGGGTGGAGCGCTCGAGACCGTCGTACACCCCCAGCCGCAGCCCGGCCTGGTGGCGCCAGGCGAACGCATGGGCGTAGTGCAGGTTCACCCACTGACCGGTGGCCGCCGCGACGAACCCGGCGAGCAGGGCGAGGCCACCGGCCCGCAGATCGGCGGCGGATCGGCCGTCACCGGCGGCGCCGACCACCCACCCGCCGGCCGCGGCCGCGACCACCGCCCCGGCGTACTGGGCGACCGCGCCGATCAGGGTGACGGCGTAGAGCCCGCGGTTGCCGGCCCGCCGCAGCACGTCGAGGAGCGGGCGGTGTGAGCTCGACCGGAACGAGGGGTTCATGCGGCGGCCTCCTGAGCGGTGACGAGGCGGTGGTAGGCGCCCCGCGCGGCGAGCAGAGCGGTGTGGTCGCCCTCCTCGACGATGCGGCCGTCCGCCATGACGATGATCCGGTCGACGTCGCGCACTGTTGACAACCGGTGCGCGATGACCAGCGTGGTGCGGCCGGCCGCGAGGGCCTCGAGCGTGGTGTGGATCGCTGCCTCCGTCGCGGCGTCGACGCTCGCGGTGGCCTCGTCGAGGATGAGAACCGGGGCGTCGGCGAGCAGCGCCCGGGCGATCGCGAGGCGTTGGCGCTGCCCGCCGGACAACCGCCCGCCCGCCTCGCCGATGACGGTGTCGAAGCCGGCGGGCAGCTCGCTGACGAACGCGTCGGCGCCGGCGGCGGCCGTGGCCCGGCCGAGGTCGGCCTCGCTCGCATCCGGCCTGGTGAGCAGCAGGTTCTCGCGGACCGTCCCGTTGAACAGGTGGGTGCGCTGGGACACCATCGCCACCTGCGACCGCACCTGGTCGACCGGCAGCGTGCGGATGTCGACGTCGCCGATGCACACGCGCCCTGCTTGGGCCGGGCCAGCGGTGCCCGGCGTCGACGCCCGCGGGCCAGCGGTCTCGGGCGCCCGCGGTTCGGCCGTCCGCGGTTCGGCCGTCCGCGGTTCGGGCGTCTGGGGGACGGGCGTCTGCGGGGCGGCTGCCTGCGGTTCGGCCCTCGGTCGGTCGGGGTCGGCGAAGCGGACGAGGAGGCTGGCCAGTGTTGACTTGCCCGCGCCCGAGGCGCCCACGATCGCGACGCGCTCGCCGGGCTCGATCCGCAGCGACACGTTGCGCAACGACGGAGTCCGCGCCCCGGGATAGGTGAACGTGACGTTCTCGAACGCGACCGTCGGTGCGGCCTTGGGTGCGGGGCTCGGGCCTGGGGGAGTGGTGCCGTCCGGGGCGGTGGG
This sequence comes from Parafrankia sp. FMc2, assembly GCF_041008525.1. Classification (NCBI taxonomy): domain Bacteria; kingdom Bacillati; phylum Actinomycetota; class Actinomycetes; order Frankiales; family Frankiaceae; genus Parafrankia; species Parafrankia sp. FMc2. Next base: position 34,242 of record NZ_JBFLUG010000067.1, read on the forward strand.
TGTGGTGCCGGGCCGGAGGTCGGGCGCTGGCGCCTCAAGGGCGAACAGCGCGTCGAGGCGGCGGGCGGCGCCGCCGGCGTCGTAGGTGGTGTGGAACGACTCGGCGAGTACCGCGATGGGCCGCAGCGCCTCGGCGGACAGGACCAGGGCGAGGAAGGCCGCGTGCACCGCCAGGCCCCCGTCGGCGAGCCTGGATCCGGCAGCCCACGCGACGGCCGCCATACCTCCGACGATCGAGGCTGTGAAGATCGCGCCCGCGATCAGCGCCACCGCCATCTCGCGGACCCACGTGGCGATGAGACGCTGGCCGAGGACGTCCAGCTCGTCGCGCCGGCGCCGGCTGGCCCCGAACACCTTGAGGGTCGCCATCCCCTGCATCGTGTCGAGTACCGCCGATCCCAGCGCGATTGTCGCGGTCATCCGCTCGTCGCTGCGGTCGCCGATCACGCCGAGCCACAGCTGGGGTCCGGTCACCGCGGCGATCGCGAAGGCCAGCACGACCAGGCCCAGCCAGCCATCGGTCACCGCGAGTGCGACCACGGCGATCAGCGGTGTGCCGATGCCGGCCACGAGCGCGGGGATGTATCGGCTGAAGTAGCCCTCGAGGGCTTCGACGCTGTCAACGAGGGTCGCCGTGACGTCGCCGGCCCGGTCGCCCGCGAGGTGGACCGGGCCGAGTTCGGCGACCTTGGCGAACCCCCGCTCACGGATGGCGATCTTCGTCGCGCCGGCCGTGCGCGCCCGCGTCTCCTCGGCGGCGAACAGCAGGGCCGCCCGCGCCACGACCAGGCCGAGGATCCAGCCGAAGCGGCCCGCCTGTTCGGCGACCCCGTCGCCACGCAGGATCGCGACCAGGACGTCGGCGAGCAGGAACGCCTGGGCGATGTAGGTCGCCCCCACCGCCAGCCGGATGGCCGTGGTCGCAGCGGTGAGGGCGCCAGCGCCCCGGGCGTACCGCAGGATTCCCGCCACGGTCGCACCTCCTCGGTCCGATGTCGCCGAGCTGTCGTCCCGGCGCTCCGACTGTGACCGACTGATGGTCAGTCAGTCAAGCTGCGGCCATGAGAAGATGACGGTGTGCCCCGCACCAAGCCGCCGGACGAACGCCGCAACGACCTCCTCGACGCAGCCGAGGAGGCGTTCCTGGAACGGGGGATCGGTGCGACCACGGTCGACGAGGTGGTGGCCCGCGCGGGCGTGGCGAAAGGCACCTTCTACCTGTACTTCCGCTCTCGCGACGAGCTGATCGCCGCTGTGCAGCGCCGCTACGGCGACGCGTTCTCCGCACAGCTGGCGGAGGCGATCGCGAAGGCGGACAGCTGGACCGAGAAGATCGACAGTGCGGTCCGTGCCTGCTTCCACGACTTCACCCACGCGAAGGACCTGCACGACGTCCTGTTCGCGTCCGTGACCAAGACGGAGAACGACGAGTTCGTCGACACGTTCGCCGACCTCGTCCACACGATTCGCGAGCTGCTGACGGCGGGTGTGGAGGCCGGGGCCTACCGGGTCGACGACATCTCGACCACCGCGCTGCTCCTGTTCAACTGCATGCACGGCGCGTTCGACGCCGTCTGGCAGGCCGACGAGTACCGGGACGAGAGCCGCATCGTCCTCGCCACCCAGACGCTGTTCCGCCGGGCGCTCGGCCTCCCCGACCCCGAACCCGCCCGTACCTGATGGCGGCGGGGAGTTGGCAGAGCGCGGGGCTCAGGTCGACTGCTCGTGCTCGCCGGCGACGACGGCACCGGCCTGGGTGCCCTGGCTGGGCAACCGGCTGGTGTCGCCGGCCAGCAGGTCCCGGATCTCGGTGAGCAGCCGGGCCTCGTCACTGATCGCGGGTTCCGCCTCGGGTTCCGGGTGCCCGCGCCGGCGCAGCTCGTTCGCCTTGGCGATCGGCAGGACGACGATGAAGTAGACGGTCGCCGCGACGATCAGAAACGTGAACAGGGCGTTGAGGAACAGGCCGTACCGGAAGACGCTGTTGTTGATGGTGAACTGCAGGCCGGCGAAGTCCGGCTTGCCACCGATCGCAGCGATCAGCGGGGTGAGCACGTTGTCGACCAGGGCCTTCACGACCGCGGTGAAGGCGGTGCCGATGACGACCGCCACCGCGAGGTCGACGATGTTGCCCCGCATGAGGAACTGCTTGAACCCGGTGAGGCCGGGCCGGATGATGCGGGTGGTCGGCTCGACGACCCCTTGGCCGCGGTCGACGAACCTCCTGAGACCGAACACGGGCGCTCCCTGACCTCCCGAGGGGACATTCCGGCGGGGCAGGACCTCGGCGGACGCCGCGGTCGGTGCCGAGTCCGGTTATCTCCGGCGAAGCGGTATCTAACCGCTCGGTGGCAGCTGTCGCCCGCGAGAGCCCGACCACCTGCCGAACGGGACGGGCGCCGGTGCGACCCCGATCTCCGATCTTCGTTCGACGGGGTGTTGACCTCGGCCGCGCTTGAGGTTCTGGACGGTGACGAATCCGCAGCGAGAGTCCGCGGCGGCGTACGCCCCCTCGGCCCTGATGGGCGCGTACGAGCACGCGTTCAACGCGAACGACGCGCGGGCGATGAACGACCTGTTCGCGGACGTGGCTGTGGCCCACTCACGGCAACGTTCCCTCGCGGCGGATGGCACCCTTGTCGAGACTGACGCGGACCCGATGGAAGCGATGTTCACCGTCGTTCTCACGATGAACGGCGGGCCTTGGCGGATCCGAGTCGGTCAGAACACTCCCGCCACCTGTCCGTAAGGCGCCGTTCCCACCCGCCCGGTGCAGCCCACCGGCGCCCGGCCTCGACTCCGACGCAGGCATCCGAAGGGGGGTCCCAGGGGAATCTCCCAAGGGTCGGATGGCGGCTCTAGCGTAGTCAGCGGCTGGCTGCCGTCAGCCCCGTCAAAGGAGTCTGCATGACGATCGGGCGCCTTCCGGTGCTGGCGGTGGCTGTCGCGTTTCTTGCGGCGGCCTGCGGGTCGGACTCGTCTCCTCCCGCTCCGAGCACTGGCAGTGAGGTGGGTGTGGCGGCCCCTTCCGTCGCCGCGTCGGGGCTGGAGTCAGTGACCCTCGCCGTCCCGGCGGGGATGGGCGCCGCGCCGCTGGACACGCAGCGGCAGGCGCTTGTGCCCCCCGGCTGGACACTGTCCGTGTTCGCCCGGGTCCCCTCGGCCCGGCATGCCGCCTGGGCCCCGGACGGCACCCTGCTCGTCTCCGTGCCGGAGAACGGCACCGTCGTCCGGCTGGTGCCCGACGGGCGAGGCACCGCGGCCGTGTCCGCGCTGCTGACCGGACTGAACCAGCCGCACGGCCTCGCGTTCGCTGACTCGACCCTGTACGTCGCACAGAGCGACCGCGTGGACGCCTACACCTACGCGGAAGGACAGGCCACGACCCCGCGTCCGGTGGTGACGGACCTGCCCAACGCCCGCAGCCCAGACCTGCGCGGAAGATATGCCCACGCGCTGAAAAGCGTCGCCGTCGGCCAGGACGGATCGGTCTACGTCTCCGTCGGCTCGACCGGCAACATCAGCGTCGATGATCTGACGGCGACACCGCCGCGGGCCTCGATCCTGCGGGTGCCACCGGGCGGCGGGCCACCGGAGCCGTTCGCCGTGGGCGTCCGCAACGGCACCGCTCTCGGCGTCGCGCCCGACGGGGCGGTCTGGACCGCGGTCAACAACCGGGACAACATCCCGTTCCCGTACGACCGCCCCTACGGCGACGACTCGGGATCAGCGCAGGGGCGAGTGATCGACGAGTATGTCCGGGACCATCCGGTGGAGCCCTTCGCGAAACTCACTCCCGGGCGGAACCTGGGCTGGCCCTACTGCAACCCCGACGCCGACGTCGACCCCGGTGTCCGCGGTTCGCGTCAGGACTTCTCGGAAGTGCCGTTCGTCCGTGACATCCAGCTGAACCCGGACGGCCAGCTGCTCGACTGCGCGGCACTCCCGCCGGTCGAGCAGGCACTGCCCGGCCACTCCGCACCGCTCGGTCTGTCCTTCGTCGACGGGGATCTTCCGGGCGACTACGCCTCGGGTGCACTGGTGGGCGTACACGGCTCGTGGAACGCGTCGCCGCCGCGGGCCCCGGAGGTGTCGTTCTTCCCCTGGCGCGACGGCGACCTGGGTGGGCAGCAGACCCTGGTAGGCGGATTCCAGGCCGCGGACGGCTCCCGTTGGGGCCGCCCGGTGGCCGCGATCGCAGGACCCGACCGGGCGGTCTACATCACCGACGACGCCGCCGGCGCCGTGTACCGGCTTGCACCCCCCGCACGCTGAACGAGCCGCGGTGCGTTTCCTCGGTGAACGCCGGTGAACGCCGATGAGCGCCGATGAGCGCGACAGCAGCGCGCAGGGGCACCGGACGGGGAAATGGCATCCGACGGGGAGACGTCGTTCACCGCACCGCCTACGATGTTCGCATGAACCCCTTGCGCCGAATTCTGCTCGGCGCGGGTCAGCTGCCCGCGCCGTTGCGCGACGAGCTCGAGGCAGAAAAGCTGGTTCTGTTGGCGGAGGGCCTGCCCGGGTCGATCACCTATCGTCATTATCGGGCGCCCGGGCAGCGGTCCAACTGGCGGAAGGAGGCCGTGACCGGCGCGATTGCGGTGACCGCCATCCGTCTTGTGGTCTGGGCCGGGCGGGGAAAGCACATTGACGTGCCACTCTCGGGGGCGTTTCTGGCCGCGATCGAGGTCGGTCTCGAATCCCCGGACCAGGTGCGGTTCGCCTACGACGCCGGGAAGTTCAGCCCGGTCAGGTCCGGCGCCGTGGAGGTGCGGCTACGGACTCCCCGGGCCGCCGACGTCGTCGCACTGCTCGCGCCGTAGCGGCGGCCTGACGGCGGCCTGACGGCGGCGTCGCGGTGGCCGCGTCCGGTCCGCGGCCACCGCGCGCCCAGCTCGCGGGCCATGGCAGCCTGTCACCGCGGGCGGTCGGTGCCTCTGGTGAACAGGGCGACGCACAGCACGAGAAGTGGCCCGCAGACCAGCAGCCCGGCCTCGGGCCCGACCAGCGTCCACAGCCCGCCGGCGGTGATCGTCGCGACGACCCGGCCGGCGCTCTGCAGCCCGGCGAGCGCGCCGAACACCGCCCGGTGTGTCTCCGGTGGGGTGAGCCGCCCGGCGCCGGTGTACTCGGCCGCGTCGACCGCGCCGGCGGCCGTGCCGGCGAGCAGGAAGCAGATGGTCATCGTGGTCAGGTCGCCTTCGCCGGCGAAGGCGAAACCGGCGTAGGCGCCGAGCAGGAGGGCCGCGCCGGTCGCGATCACCCGGCCGGCCCCGAAACGGTCGGCGAGCCGGCCGCCCCACACGGCCGCGGCGGCGGAGGAAAGGTGGAACAGGCCGTAGAGCACGGCTACTGCCTGGAGCTGGCTGAGTCGTCCGGCGCCGTCGGGCAGCAGTTTGGTGGCGCGCAGCAGCAGAAGCACGGCCGCGATGTTGGACGCCTCGTAGCAGGTGATGCCGAGCGTGAGCCGGCGCAGAGCGGGCTGGCGCAGCAGCGTGAGCTCGGGCCGGGTCTGGGCCGCGGCACCGTGGTCGAGTGCGTTCCGCCCGCTCAGCGTGCCGTGCGCGCTCACCGCGATCGCGGCGACCACCGGGACCAGCGCGAGCAGGATCACTGTGCGCACCTCGACGAAGGCCAGCAGCAGCGCTGCCGCGAGCGCGCCGAAGGCGGCGCCGAGGGCTCCCACAGAACGCTCGAAGCCGAGCCGGGCGCCGAGCTGGTCCGGGGCGGAGGTCGAGCTCGCCACCTCCAGCAGCGGTGGGGTGCCCAGCCCGCGGGCCACCCACGATCCCGACCGGCACGCCCCGGCCTGCCACACGGCGTTGCTGCCGGCCAGGAAGGCGGCGGCCAGCGCAAGCCCGGCGTTCCCGGCAATGGCGAACGGCCCGCGCAGCCCGGGCCGGCGGTCGGCGAGCTTCGTCGCGCCGGCACGGGCCGCGGTACCGCCGGCGCGGCCCGCCGCCTCGATACCGGCGAGCGCGATCGGCGCGGCTCCCAGGGTTCCGGCGATGAACGGTGCGACGACCGCCGTCGTGCTCTCCAGCCCGACGGCGGAGAACAGCAGCGGTAGCCGCGCGTGGGTGAGCGAGGCCGGGCCCTGCCCTGCCGCAGCGGCGGGCGGGCCTGCTGCGGGGGCGGCGGGAGGCTTGTTGTCTGCGCGGCCTCGCGGCGCGGCGGGAGGCGAAACCGACACGCCGGGATCGTACGGCGCTTTCCGTCGGCGGGGGACGGGTCCTGCCTTGTCGGCCACCTGACGGGACTCCGGCGGACCCGGGGCGCCACCGGCCGGCTGCCCGCGGCGCGGGCCCTCCCGACAGCCGGTCCGGTCCGTCCGACAACGTGCGCCGCCGGCCGACGGCGTCCCGACATGGGCTTCCGTGCGATCCGCACAATGCGGCGGGAAGTATGCCTCCCGGAATGCTCCCAGGACGGCACGTTTACGTCGTCATGTGCCCGGGAATGGCCGAGCCACCGCAGGTCGGCCGACCTGCGGATGCGACCTGCGGATGCACGGTCCGGGGCCGACGTGATGCGACTGTCGGTGCGGTGGCCGGGCGCCGTCCGGCTTTGCGTGTGTGCTGTCCACGAGTCGCTTTCGGCGGCTCGATGTGGGGTGGTGAAAACGGCCTATGGGAATCAGAAAAGCCCGTCGAAAGCGCCGGCGCGGTCGGTCCGCGGTGGTCGGGGTGGGAGCGCTGCTCCTGGCGGCGGTGCTGGCCCTGGGCGCCTGCGGCGGTTCCGGCGCGGGTGGCGGCGCCGGCCCCGTGCGGCTGACCTGGTACGTCTACAACGAGTCGTCCGGTGCGTTCGCGAAGGCGGCCGCGGACTGCTCGGCCGGGTCGGACGGGCGGTACACGATCGGCGTGAACGTGCTGCCGAACGATTCGGACGGGCAGCGCCAGCAGCTGGTGCGGCGGCTCGCCGCCGAGGACTCGTCGATGGACATCCTCGCGCTGGACGTGACCTGGACCGCCGAGTTCGCCGAAGCCGGCTGGGCGATGCCGTTCCCGGCGGCGCAGGCGCGGACGCTCACCGACGGGATGCTGCCGGCCGCGGTGGAGACCGGCACCTGGGAGGAGCAGCTCTACGCGGTGCCGTTGAACACCAACGCCCAGCTCCTGTGGTACCGCAAGGACCTGGTTCCGCAGCCGCCGCGCACCTGGGACGAGATGCTGACGGCGGCCCGGCGGCTGGCGGAGGAGGGCAAACCGCACTACGTCGAGGTGCAGGGCGCGCAGTACGAGGGCTACACCGTGCTGTTCAACTCGCTGGTGGCCTCGGCCGGCGGACAGATCCTCAACGACGACGGCACCGAGGTGGAGCTCGGCGCACCGGCGGAGCGGGCCGTCGAGGCGATCCGGGCGCTGGCGGATTCGCCGGCCGCCGACCCGTCCTGGTCGAACCAGCGGGAGGACGACAACAGGCTCGCCTTCGAGACGGGTTCGGCCGCCTTCCAGCTGAACTATCCGTTCATCTATCCCTCGGCACGGCAGAACAACCCGGAGCTGGCGGAGCAGATCGGCTGGACGCAGTGGCCGACGCTGGTGCCCGGGCAGCCGTCGCACAGCACGATCGGCGGCTACAACCTGGCGGTCGGCGCCCACAGCCGCCACCAGGCCGAGGCGGCCGACGCGATCGCGTGCATCACCGGCCGGGACAACCAGATCCGCAACGCGATCGACGGCGGGCTTCCGCCGACCCTCGAGGACCTGTACACCGACCAGCGCTTCATCGACGGGGGCTACCCGTTCGCGGCGGCCATCTACACGGCGCTGCAGAACGCCAGCGTGCGGCCGCAGACGCCGGCCTACCAGAGCGTGTCGCTGCAGATCGCGCACACGCTCTCCCCGCCGTCCTCGGCGAGTACCGGCAGGCTCTCGCAGCTGCGCGGGGCGATCGCCGACGCCCTCGAGTCGAAGGGACTGGTGCCGTGACCGTGGCTGTGGACGGAGCGGAGCGCGGCAACGGGCGCGGTCCGAACGAGGCGGAGAGCCAGGGAGACGAGGCGACGAGGTGGGGGAAGCGGGGGAGAACGCCGCTGTCGGCGCGGGCACGGGCCGAACGCCGGCTCGGCTGGGCGTTGTGCGCGCCGGCGGTCATCGTCATCCTGGCCGTGACCGCCTATCCCGTCGGGTACGCGGTCTACCTGTCGCTGCAGCGCTATGACCTGCGGTTTCCCGCCGACTCCGAGTTCGTCGGGCTGGCGAACTACGGAACGGTGCTGTCCTCGTCGCTGTGGTGGCAGGCCCTCGCGGTGACGGCGGTCATCACCGTCATCTCGGTGGCGATCCAGTTCGTGCTCGGGCTGGCGCTCGCACTGGCGATGCACCGGGCGATGATCGGCCGCGGCCTGATCCGGACGGTGATCCTGATCCCGTACGGCATCGTGACCGTGGTCGCCGCCTTCGGCTGGCGGTACGCGTGGACGCCGGACACCGGCTACCTGTCCGGTCTGTTCGGGGACGCCGCCCCGCTGACCGAACAGGTCCAGGGCATCGGCGTGATCGTGCTGGCGGAGGTGTGGAAGACGACGCCGTTCATGGCGCTGCTGCTGCTCGCCGGGCTGGCGCTCGTCCCGGAGGACCTGCTGCGGGCGGCGAAGGTGGACGGGGCGACCGCCTGGCAGCGGCTGATCCGGGTGATCCTGCCGTTGATGAAACCGGCGATCCTGGTCGCGCTGCTGTTCCGGGTCCTGGACGCCTTCCGCATCTTCGACAGCATCTACGTGCTGACCGCCGGGGCGTACGACACCCGGTCGGTGTCGATTCTCGGCTACGACAACCTGTTCACGGCGCTGAACCTGGGCGTCGGCTCCTCGTTGTCGGTGCTCATCTTCCTCGTCGTCGCGCTCGTGGCGTTCGTGTTCGTCAGGGGATTCGGAGCCGCCGCGCCTGGCTGTACCTTATACTCATCTCCGATCCCACGAGACCAGAGAGGATATCGTATGCATTCTTCTGTCTGAAAAAAAAACCAAAAC
>NZ_JBFLUG010000068.1:0-42500 GCF_041008525.1 Parafrankia sp. FMc2
GGCACGTCCCGGCTTTGTCAGGGCTGCTCCCACCCTCCCCGGCACCACCCGGATCAGGCTGCCCTCAGCTCCACCGCCCCGCTGCGACGGGATCAGCGGCGAAGGTCTCTCACCTCCACTCGAACCACTGCGCCTCACGGCGCACTCACGACCTGCGCCACACCGCGGCCTCGCTGCTGTTCTCGGCCGGCGTCGACCTGAACGAGATCCGGGCCCTGCTGCGGCACACACGGCTGGCCACCACGGCGGACATCTACGTGGACATCCTGGACGAAGTCCGACGGTCGACCGCCCGGAGCATGGACGACATCCTCACCAGGCTGCACCGCCCGTCGGCTACGGACAGTAACGAAGATGGCGAAGGTGATCAAGTCATGAAATCATGATCGTTTCCAATTGCAGTACGAACTGCAGTACTTGAGCCCTGGAAAGCCCAAAGCCCCGCGCCGTGTTATCGGCTGCGGGGCTCTGGTCTGCCTCAACCAGCGTGCGCTCGGAGGGACTCGAACCCCCAACCTTCTGATCCGTAGTCAGATGCTCTATCCGTTGAGCTACGAGCGCCTGCCGGTCACTCTCGCGGCCGGCCTGGCCAGCTTACAGCACACGGCGCGGGACTCTCGAACCGCACCCCCCGGCTCTGAGCCGTCCTGCGTCGCGCTGTCCGGCGAGCTCCCGTCGCAGCCTCCAGCGCCCCGGCCGGCCGGCGCTCGGCGCGGCGATCGGACCGGAGCACGTCCGTCCCGAGTGCGGGTGACGGCCGACCGGCGACCGGTCGGCGGGGGCGGGCCAGTGCGGTCAGGAGGCGGTCGGATGATCAGCGAGCGCGGGCTGTGACGGGGATCGGGAGCTGGTGTAGTTCGACGTCGGCCAGGGCGCCGTCCTGGATGGTCGCCGTCATGAAGGTGGGGTGGGGCTGTCGGCGGCGGTCGGTGGGGGAGCCGGGGTTCAGGAGGCGGAGCGGGCGGCCGCTGCCAGGGCGTGGCGTCATGGTGTCCCACGGGATGTGGGAGTGACCGAAGACGATCACATCGGCGTCAGGGTGGGCGGTGGCCAGGCGGCGTTCGCGGCCGGTCGCGGGCCCGGTCTCGTGGACGACCACGAGATGCAGCCCGTCGAGGGTGGCCCGGGCGACCTCGGGGAGGGCGGACCGGAGGTCGGGTCCGTCGTTGTTGCCGTAGCAGCCGATGAGCCTGCGGGAGCGTTCCGTGAGCTGGTGCAGCAGGTCCGCACCGATCCAGTCGCCGGCGTGCAGGACGACGTCCGCGTCCTTGACCGCGGACCAGACTGGTTCGGGCAGGTCGCGGGCGCGCGCCGGGATGTGGGTGTCGGCCACGATGACGAGACGCATCCCACCAGTGTCGGCCGGGTGCGGCCGCCGGTCAGTCCTCAGGGCCGGTGGGCCCGGTGGCCCGGTGCCGGTCGTCAGTGGCGGTCGTCAGTGGCGGCGGCGACGGAAGCCGGGCAGCAGTTCCTGGACGAGTGCGTCTGTTTCCGGTTCGAAGCCCCGAGCTCGCCGGCCCTGGTGACCGGCCTGACCCTGCTGACCCTGCTGGGCCGGAGTGGCTGGCTGGGCCGCGACGGTGCGGTAGAGCTCGGCGGCGACGGCTTCAAGGGTGCGGCGGTCGCCGCGGGCGGCGACGGTGCGCAGCAGGTCACGCCACAGTGCCTCCGCGTCCGGGATGGCGCGCAGGCCGGTGCGGCACGCGGCCATCGCCGTGATCGTGTCGCCGTAGTCCAGAGTGCGGGCGGCGAGCTGGTGCGCCGCGTCGACGACGGCTTCCCGCATGGTGCGTTCGACGGGCGTCGACCAGACCCACGGGTACCGGCCGTCGGGCAGGTCGGACCACAGCGGTCCGCTGATGAGGTTCAGCGCGTCGCGCAGGTCGGACTGCGGGTCGCTGGCGTCGTCGGGCCGGGCGGCGCGGTGGACGTAGGCCACAAAGAGTTCCCAGTCGCAGCGGACGTCCGCGCTGAGCACCCAGAGCCCGTCAGAGCCAGGCTGCAGACGGGGCCGGCCCTCGGCGTCGACGCCCAGCCAGCTTCGGGCGGCGATGAGGAGCGCCTGCGCGCCCGCGGCCGGCCCGCCCGCCGGGTCCGACGGGTCCGACAGGTCAAGATCGAGGATCGTGGCCAGTTCTTCGGGGTACACGCCGTCCCGGTGCAGGGAGAGGAAGACGACCACCTCGGTGAGGAGGTCGGCCTGCTCAGACGCCAGCGGGCCGGATGCGCTGACGGACGGATGGCCGAGTACCCGCACCTCCGCCTCGGTGGGTCCGGCCGGGTGCGGCTCGAGTCGCGGCAGAGTCGCCAGGACGTCCTCCGCCGGACGGCCGGCTGCTGGATGGTCGTACCCGTGGTGCGGGTCGCCCGGATGGTCCGGTGATGGTCCCGCGGCGGGGGTGGGTGGCGGCGCGTAGGCCTGGTCTGGTTCGTAGGTCTGGTCGGTTCCGTAGTCCTGGTCGGGCCCGTAGTCCTGCGCGGGGGCGTAGTGCCGTTCGGGCTCGTAGCCCGGGTCTGGTTCGTAGCTCGACTCGGAGCCGTAAGTCTGGTCCTGCTCGTATACCGGGTCGGGTTGGTGGGTCTGCGCGGGCTGGTAGGCCTCGGGTCCGTAGCCCTGGTCGGGAGCGTAGGTGGGTGCCTGCGCCGGCGGTTGCTGGTGCGGCGGGATCTCGTTCGGCGGTGGCAGCGGCGGTGGTGGTGGGTAACCGCCGCCCCAGGCGACGTAGTCGTCCGCGCGGGACTCCGTGACGTCCTGGTATTCCTCCGGCCAGTGCGTCGCCCTCTCCTGCTGGACGGGTTCGGCCGGCTGGTTCCACCCGTCCGGTGCCTGGGCGCCCGGTGCCTGGCCGGTCTGCGGTTGCCCGGTCTGCGGTTGGTCCGGTTGGTTCTCGCTGGGCGGAGCAGGGTTCTGACTGTGGGACGGCGGGACCAGCAGCGTTCGCGGGACTCTGGGAACGTCCGTCGGGCGCAGGGGCGGTCCGTCCGGACGAGCCAGGTAGGCGGGCGGCGGATTCGGAGCGGCTGGTCGCGAGGCAGGATCTGGCCGGGCGGGCGATCCGGGCGGAGGCGTCCACGGAACGGCGCCGGGTATCGACCCGGAAACCCGGGGCGGGCGGGTGCCCTCCGGGCTGCCTGCTTCCACCGGTGTCGGTGGCGGCGGTGGCGGGGTCTCGTGGGGGTAGGCAGGGGCGCTGGCCGCCTCGCGCGGGGCGACAGGTCCGGCTGACGGGGCCGGTGGTGCGGTCGGCCGAGCGGCGTGGGCCGGACCGGTGGCACCGGACCACGGCGCCACCGGGGGGCGTGGTGGTGGCGGTGGCAACGCGGATGGTGTGGGCTGGCGCAGGGGACCGGTGGCGTGCCGGGGATCGGCAGGTCCGGCCGCTGTCTGCCCCGGCACGGGCTGCTCGGACGTCTGTGGGTAGATGCCCGTGCGGACCATCGGGCCGGTCTGGTCCGGGGGGGTGCTCCTGGCCCAGGGCTGGTGCTGCGGCGTCGGCCGGGCGCCGGTCTCGATGCGGAACATCGCGAGTACCGCCGCGTACTCGGCGGCGGCGAGGGTCTGGGCGTTGACCTCGACGCCGAGGACGCCGAGCGACATCCGGGCGTCAGGGCCAACGGCGAAGCGCCAGCGGGCCGCCGGGCTGTCACCGACCAGCAGGACACCGACCGTGCCGTCGCGGCCGCCGGCGAGTCCAGCCAGCCGTTCGGCGTCGGCGGAGGCGGGCGGGCCGGCCAGGACCAGCAGGTCAGGTGACCACAGGGCTTGGGCGTGCGCGGCCTGACGCCCACGCAGCGCGGCGCCCGGCTCGTTGCCCCAGGCGGTGTCCCGGGGCTCACGGGCCTCCAGTTCGTCCAGGACACCGGCGAGGCTCGGCGACGTCCGCAGTCGCCCGGGGGCGATGGGGCTGGGGTCGTCCGCGAAGCCGACGAGACAGACACGCAGGTCGTCGGACCAGATGTTGGTCGCCAGCTCCACCGCGACGGAGATGGCCACCTCGCTGGCCACAGCCGGATCTCCGGTGAGCGCGATCATGCCTGGTGCGCCCTCGAGGTCGACGAGGATGCGGCAGCCGGTGTCGTCCCGTCCGACGGTGACCAGGCCGGGGTAGGGGGCGGGGACGTCCGCCGACAGGCTGGCGCTGGCGTCGAACGGGAGCCCGTCCGGCGCGTCCGGGTTCCGCTCGATCCGCCACGACCCGGGGTTGTTGCCGACCCGCCAGGGGGCCGGCGGTGGCTCGTGGACAGCCGGCGCCATGTGCAGGACGAGGGCGGAGTCGGTGAGGATCGCGGCGTACACGGGCGGCAGCGCCCGGCCGCGTGTGGTGAGGCCGGCGGACAGCAGCCGCAGCGAACGGTCGACGAAGCGGGCCGACGGCAGATCCGCGGCGAGCCGCAGGGCGTGCTCGATCTCAGCGGAGAACGGGTCCGCGTTGGACTCGCCCGATCTGCGCCTGGTCAGCGCGGTGAGGACGCCGGCGGCGAGCAGAGCCGCCCCGGCGATTCCTCGGCCGCCGCCGATCCGGCCCGCCCCGTGGCCCGGCGCCGCGTGAGGTCTGCCGTCGTAGCCGGGGGGAGCCCCGGCCGCGCTGGCCGCGTGGCCTGCCCCGACGCCACCGGCCATGTCCGGAGCGCCGCTGCCGGTGGTCGGCCCGGAACCGGGCCAGCCGCCGGCACCCGGCGCGCCCGGCTGGCCGCCCGCCGGCCCCTGCCAGCCGGCCGCTTCTCCCCATGCCGCGTCCGCGACGCCTGTGTTGCCCGTCCTCGCTCCGGCCGCGCTCGCACTGCCCGCCCCGGTCGTGCCCGTCGCCCCGGTCGTGCCCGTCGTGCCGGTGCCCCAGGCACCGGGTGCGCTCGGCCCGGCCGGTGTACCGGCGACGCCCGGCGCCGTGGCGCCGGCGGGGTGCCCGTGGCCGGGTGGGCCCGGCCGCTGGTTGGCGAAGTGCGCGTGGACCTCCTGGACCCACGACCCCTCCCGGTGCGGTACCCGGATCGTGCGGACCTCCTCGCCTGCCGCGTCCGGGGGAAGCAGCAGCACCCAGCCCGGGGCGACGAGCGACGGCCGGGTGAGGACCTGCCCGTCCGGCTGGACCCGGCCCTCGTTCAGGGCGAAGATCTCGCGGTACCGGAGGCTGTCGCCGAGCAGGCGCTGCGCGATCGCCCACAGGGTGTCGTGCTGACGGCCGTCGGCCGGCCTGACCTCGCAGAACCTGACGTCGACACCGTCGGGGAAGAGATCGGCCGGGCTCTCCTCGCCGGCGGTCAGCTCACGAAGCGCGGAAGCCTGTTCGTCCCAGCGGTAGCGCCGCACGCGGCCGGCCGCCGGATCCCCGGCGGAACCTGCCCCCGCAGCGGGCGCCACCGCCGCCGCGGATCCTGCTCCTGCGGCTGAGCCCGCTCGCACGGCGGGAACCGGAAGCCCTGGCGCGCCCGGCCGTGCGATGGCCTGGCCGGCCTGGCCGGCCTGTCCGCCGGCCTGACTGGTCGGGCCGGTCGGGCCGGCTTCCGCGGTCTGGCCGCGGCTCGTCTGCTGCGCGGCTGTGAGCCCGCGGGCGAGGCGTGAGATCGCGGCGGGGTCTGAGCGGCGCAGCGGCCCGGTGACCGACCCGGCGGGCGACGGACGGGGGGCACGGCCGTCTCCGGCCAGCGGTGCGCCTCGCCCGGGGCCGGGGCCGGGCGGCCCCGCGGGTGGCAGGGCGGGAGCCGCTCGCCCTGCTGCCCGGCCGCTCCGGTGGGTGGTGCCACCGCCGGCCCGCCCGGCGCCGTGGGTGCGCTGGCTGGTGTGGGTGCGGCCCGCAGGCGGCTGCCCGGTGCCCGGCCGGACCACTGCGCCGCCATGGCCGGACGGATCGGGCGTACCCGACGAGCCGGGTGAGCGCGACGAACCGGTACGCCGGGACGGCGGGGCGCTGCCCCGGCTCCGGGACGAAGGCGAGGTGGCGGACGAAGGGGACGGCGCGGAGGTGAACTGCAGCGTGTCGCTGACCAGCCGGCGGGCCAGGAGCTGGCTGCCGCCGCCGAAGGGGATACGCGGCGCGAGCCCGGTCTCCCGGCGCTCGGCCCGCCATTCGGCGATGACACACACCAGGAAATGGGCCCAGAGCAGCCAGGCCGCCAACACCATGATCCGCAGGATCTTGGGTGCGCCGAAGTCACCGGTGAACGCGCCTGAGTCGCCGAAGGCAGCGGACAGCGGGGTCCCGCTGAGAACGAGTAGGAGGACGGGAACGCCGACTCCGAGTGCCAGCAACAGCACGACACCCGAACCGCCGCCCCGGCGCGCACCGTTGCCCGCGGTCGGTCGTGAATTGCCCGTCTGGCTCACACTGTCACAGTCCACCACGAGTGGGCTCACTACAGGTCATTTTTCGATCTGTAGGTCGAGGGGTTCACACGAATGACACACGCTTGCTGACTGTCACGACCAGGACAGGGCGACCGTCTGCGGGCCGCCGGCATGTCGGGGCGTCTCCCGGGTGCGCAGAGGTGGCGCGCACGTCAGCTGCGGCTTCCGGTCCCGCCACGTGGCCCGACGCCCGTTTTGCGCCTGTTTAGGGCGGTTGTGCATACCTTTGCCAGCTAGGTCGTTTGAAGCGTGCAGCCGACCACGACGTGCTGAAGTGCCCATCAGTACAGGTGCGTGTTCGGGGTGTCATGCCCGAGCGCCCATCGGGCCAGCGCGAGTCAGACCGGAGCAGAGGACGACCAGGGGTGCAGAGGCATGCAGGGGGGCGGCAACGCAGACCTCACCGGTTCACCATCACGGTGCCGGACAGCTGGTTCGTGCTGGACACCCAGACCGCCCGCAGCGCGACCGCCATCGCCCGCATGGTGACCGCCCGAGCGCATGATCACCCCGTTCTGGCCGGCCAGGAGCCGTCGATCGCCCGGATCCTGCGGGACGTCGCCGCCCGCGCCGACCGGCACGGAGCCGCCTACTGCGCGGTGATGGTCGAGGACGTCCGCGGCGACGGCCTGTCCGCCTGGGTCATGGTGTGCCTGCGCCCGACGAGTCAGCACATACCCGACCTGCCTCGGCAGGAACGTCCCGCGGGGGCCGATCGGCCGGCTCGGGCCGCCGGGACCGCCCGTGAGGCCCGTGAGGCCCGTGAGGCCCGGGCCGCGCAGGACGGCCGAGCGCGCCGGACGGGCCCGGCGGATCGGCCGGATCATCCGGACCATCCGGATCTGCGCCGCTGGCGCCGGGTGGGCGCCGTTCACCTCCCCGCGGCCGGACTCGCGACACGGACTGTCCGGGTCGAGCCGCAGCGGTCGACGGACGGCGAGGAGACCTTCCAGCTGGTGATGCGCACGACCGTGCCGGTGCCCGGAGTCGACCGCGTCGCGGTGATCGCCTGCGCCAGCCCCAACACCGCGCTGGCGGTGGCGCTGCACGATCTGTTCGACGCGGTGACCGCGACCTTCGGTTTCGTCCACGAACAGCCCTGACCGCTCAGCCTGCCTCGTTCCGTCGGCGTCGTTCTGCGGCCAGTTGCTCGGCGGGCTCTGTCAGCGGGCGTAGTACTCGACGACGAGCTGCTCGTCGCAGACCACCGGTATCTCCGGCCGGGTCGGCCGCCGGTTGAGGACCGCGACCAGGGTGCCGCGATCGACGTCGAGGTAGGTGGGCGGTGGAGCCCCGCCCGGCTGGTTCTCGGCGACGATCCGGAACGGCGCCATGGTGCGGCTGCGGAGGGTGATGGAGACGACATCTCCGGGCTGCACGCGGTAGCCGGGCCGGTCCACCCGGCCGCCGTTCACCAGGATGTGGCGGTGGCTGACGAACTGGCGGGCCTGGTAGATCGTCTTGGCGAAGCCGGCGCGCAGGACGACGGCGTCCAGGCGGGTCTCGAGGTCCTCGATCAGCAGGTGGCCGGTCCGCCCGTTCCCGCGGTCTGCCTGGTCGAACGCCCGCCGCAGCTGCTTCTCGCTGATGTGGTACTGGAAGCGCAACCGCTGCTTCTCCCGCAGCCGCTCCTTGTAGGGCGACATGGTCTTGCGGCCCCGGCCATGCGGGCCCGGCGGGTACGGACGGTTCTCGAAGTAGCGGGCCGCCTTGTCGGTGAGCGGCAGGCCGATGCTGCGGCTCAGTTTTGCTACCGGCTTGTGGCGCACACGTTCCTCCTTTAGGTTAGGTGTCCTTAAATAAGGCGAACCTAACCATAGTGGATCGAACGGTGGAGGAGCAGGTGGCGGACGGCACGATCGACGGGCCCGGGGCGACGAACGCGGCGTGGGCGCCCGACGTCCCGGACATCCGGGCGGCAATCAGGCAGGCGGCCCGCGAGCTGCTCCGCGCGGCCCCGTACGGAAGCCTCGTCCTGTGGGGCGGCCGACTCGTCCATGGCCTGCGCTTCACCTCCATAGCCCCGGTGTCGACCGGGTTCGCGCCGGCCGGCTGCACGCCGGTGGTGCCGGGTCTGTTCGAGCAGCTGGACGTCGGTGCGTCCCCCCGGCTCGTGATGCTGGCTCCGTTCCCGGTCGGGCGGCTTCTCGGCACCGAGGACCAGGCCTGCCGGTTCCAGGTCTGCGGCCCCGTGGCGGCCGACGGTTGCGAGTGGGTGTCGGTCGCCCTGGCCGGCTGGGTGGCGCGGGTTCCCGGCGAGTCCGTCTCCGAGCTGGCGCTTGCCTTCACCGAGCGGCACCCGACTCCCGATCTGCTCGATCTGGGGAGCGCCTGGATGCTGCTGGAGATCGACCTCGCGGAGGCCACAGTCCGGACGCGTTCCGGCTGCATTCGGCTGGACACCGACGACGCGCTGGATCTCCTTCGTGATCGCCATCAGGGTCCGGGCCGCGGCCTCGACCGCGGACATGACTCCGAGGCCGGTGGCCGCCACCACGCCGACCGCGGCGACCTCCACGCTCGCGAAGACAGCCGCGGAGGTTTCCGGGCCCAGGATCCGGAGCGGGACCCCAAGCCCGTGGCCGGACCGGGCGGCACACCCGAGTCCGGCAACGAGGCACGGTGGTGACGGCGACCGGCGCCGGCGCCTACGACTAACCGGCCGTCTGGATGTCCGCCTGGATCTCCGCCAGGCGGACCCGCAGTCGGTCGAGCTGGGTGTGCAGATCTGTGAGGGTGCGTTCGTAGGTGGGCCACACCGAGCTCCGGAACTCGGACGCGGTCCGGCCATCCCAGTTGTCCGCGTCCAGCAGGGTTCGGGCGGTCGCGCGCAGCCCGTCGAAGTGGGTCAGCAGTGGACCGTTGATGATGCCCGCGAGCTCGTCGACCGCGGTCGACGCCTGGGGCGTCGCGCGCACGGTCACACCTGAACCTGTCGTCATCGCATCCTCCGGGGCAGGGGAGATTCGCCGCAGGACACAGGTGCGCCCTGCAGCTGGGAGAGAGGTGGCGCCGGGTGTGGCGTCGAGACGAAGCGGCTGGCGGTCAGCTGCCGGCGAGGGCGGTCCGCTGGTTGACCTCGGTGACAACGCGAGAGAGTTCGGCCAGGTTCGTCTGGAGCGCGGACAGTGTGTTCTGCACCTCGGGCCAGATCTGGGTGCGGAACAGGTGGGCCTTCGGCCCCTCCCAGTTCGTCGGATCGGCGAGGGCGTTGCCGCGGGCGACGAGGTTGGCCGTCGTCGTCTGGAGGTCGCTGAGCTGATGGCTCATCTGGCCGGCGGCGCTCTGGGCCGCGGGTGTGGTGACCGTGCGCATGGTGTGTTCCGTCCGTCCGGGTTCATGGGTCGGAGGCACGAGCGGTGGAGGGCCGCTCACCAGGGAGCAGAGGATGTGACCCATCCGATAGTCCAATGCTACCGTCTGTGCTGATTCTGTCTATATGTGCTGTCGTTTCCGTGGGACTGGCACCGTTTCCGTCACGGCTGTGGATCAATGACCTGGATGGGTAGGAGGTCGCCGCGCCGCACGAGGAGCCCGCGCCCCGGCGGATCCGGGCCGGCGCACAGGGCCCGCGGCAGTCGCACGCCGAACAGGTCGCCGTCGGCGGGCCCGGCCGGGCTGAGCAGAAGCCCGCACCGCGAACGCCGGGCGTCCGCGACGAGCCCGCGGAACTGGTTCACAAGATCGTCGGTGGTGCCCGCGGCGACGAGCAGGTTCCCGCTGCCGCGGGTGTCGCGCCAGAAGGCGGCGAGGTCCTCACCGAGCGGGGCTGCCGCGAGAAGCTCGACGTCGTCGACGAGCAGCGCGACGCGCACGCCTGGCCGCAGCAGGTGGGCGAGGCGTTGCGGCCCTCCGCCGGAGACCTCCTCGATGATCTCTGCTCCGGTCTCGGCGGCACAGGCGCGCAGCGGCGACGGCCGAGGGCTGACGATCACCATGCGATGCCCGTGCGCGTGGAGCCCGCGGGCGACAGCGATCAGTGCCGAGCTGCGCCCGGACCGGGCCGGGCCGGCGATGACGAATCCCGGGCCGTCGGACACCAGATCGACGCTGACCGATGCCAGGTCGTCCCCGCCGGCGCCGAGCGTGACCGGCAGGCGGTCGGTCGGCTGCTGCGCCGTCCCGGGTAGGTCAGGCGAGCCGGGCACCCCGAGCGCATCGATGTCCGCGGTGCGTGTCAGTGCGGCAAGGTCGTGACGGCTGACGCGCACGGGCAGGACGTCGACCCGGAACGGCCGCGGGCCGGGCGGGGGATGCTGGCCGGCTGTCGTGGCCGGCCGGGAGGCGGACGGGTCGCAGCGGGTGGCCAGCTGGCGTAGCGCGGCAGCCTGTGCGGCCCCTGAAGGGTCGTCGTCCAACAACGCCAGCTGTACTTCGACCGGTCCGTCGGCACCTTCCCAGGAGGGGCTGAGTCCTCGGCCGGCCCCGCCGGTCAGGAAACCGCGCCCGGGTGGAAGCGCCTCGGGTATCCGGGTGCCGGCGAGCCCGGCGAGGCTGTAGTCGGTGCGTTCCGCCATCCTCAGTACCAGCCGTTGCTCGATGGTCGCCGCGAGGTGCCCGGTGAGCGCGCGGCGATCCGCCGTCATCATGATCCGCAGGCCGACGGCGAGGCCGTCACGGGCAAGCGCCAGCAGCCGGTCGACGGCCACCATGCCCTCCAGGTCCTCGAACGAGGCGAGGAAGCCCTCGTACCCGTCGAGGAGAAGCAGGAGGTAGGGCGGCAGGGAGGCCCCCTGCGCGGGCCGCGCGGCTCGGGCTTCGGCAAGGTCCGCGAAACCGCCCTGGGCGAGCAGAGCCTGGCGGCGCGAGACCTCCTTGGCCAGCCGCGCCAGCAGTCGGTGCACCCGTTCGGTCTCGCCCCCGGCGACGACAGCGCCGGTGTGCGGGAGACCGGCCACGGGGTTCAGGCTGTTGTTGCCACAGTCGAGGCAGTACAGGTGGACATCCGCGGGTGAGGCTGTACGGGCCACCGATCCGGCGAGGGTGCGCAGCACTGTGGACCGCCCGGAGCGGGGGCCGCCGACGATCAGCAGGTGCGAGCCGTGTTCCAGATCCACGGCGAAGGTCGGCTGGGACTGTGCCCGGCACAGGTCCGCGAGTCCCAGCGGCACGGGGGCGAGGCCGCGGGGCGTCAGGCGCGTGAGGGGCGTGTCGACCGGCGGCAGCGCGTCGATCCTCAAGCGCTCCGGCAGCGGCGGCAGCCAGGGTCGGCGGGGGTCCGGGATCCGGCATGCCCGGGCGGTCTCCCGCAGCCCGTCGGCCAGCCTGCGCAGGTCCGTCGGCTCATCGGCCGCGGGGCCGCCCGTGACCGGGGGGAGCTGTGCGGCTGTGCCGGTGACCGCGTGGGCGAGGGCGGTGACGGCACGGAGAACCTCGTCCTGTGGCGGCGGCCAGGGAAGGTCGACGACGAGCGGGCCGAGCGGAGCGCTGCCGGAACGTTCGTGGGCTCGCGGAGGAGGCCCGCCGACACGAGCGGTCTGGAAGACCTGCGGCGCGTTCTGCCCGACCCGCAGGATCGCGCGGCCGGGTGTCGCCACGGGCAGGAAGGCGGCGTCCGGAAGGCCCAGGACGTCTGAGCTCTCCGCCTGGTCGGTGACCCGGAGCGCGATCCGCAGGTTCGTGTTGGCGAGGATCTCCGGCGAGACGACGCCCGCCGGCCGCTGCGTGGCAAGAACGAGGTGGATGCCGAGCGACCGGCCGCGGCCGGCGAGCCCGACCAGACCGGTGACGAAGGCGGGGAGCTCACGGGCGAGCGCGGCGAACTCGTCGACGACGACGACGAGTCTGGGCAGCGGCAGCGGCAGCGGCCGCGGTTCGGTGAGGTCATCGCGGCTGGTGCGGCCGAGGCCTGGGGGAGCCAGGTGGCGCCGGTGGTAGTCGTCGATGTCCTTGGCACTGACGGCGGCGAACAGCGACTCGCGTCGGCGCAGCTCGGCTCCGAGCGAGTCGAGTGCCCGCTCGACCAGGTGCGGATCCAGATCGGTCACCAGCCCGACCGTGTGCGGCAGCTGGGCGCAGTCGCCGAAGGCGCTGCCGCCCTTGTAGTCGACCAGCACGAAGGTCATCTCGTCGGGCCGGTTGCGCACCGCGAGCGCGGCGACCATCGACTGGAGCAGCTCGGACTTGCCGGCACCGGTCGTCCCCGCGACGAGGACGTGCGGCCCGTCGCTGCTCAGGTCGACACTGACCGTTCCGGCAGTGCCGGCTCCGAGCGGGAAGGTGGTGGTGGCCCCGTGGACGACCCAACGCGGGGCGAGGGCACGGGACGACGGCGGGTCGACTCCCAGCAGGTCCAGCAACCTGACGTCTGTCGGGAGGCCGCCGCCGGCGGCTCGCGGGCCGGCGTCGCGGAGCGGTGCGAGCCCGCGGGCCAGCGTCTCGCACCAGCGGGCGGCCGCGGCCGCGGTTCCCCCGGCAACGCTCCGGGTGGCGACCGTTCCGGTGGGAGAGATCGTTGCGGCGGGAGTGGCCCCTCCGGTGGGCGCCGGGATGCCCACGAGGTCCGGGCGTATGCGGTCGACGTCCTCGCGGCCCTGCTGTCTGATCCGTGCGCCGCTCCCGGCTGGCTCGACCACAGCCTGGCACTCGGGTGGGAGCAGCCGCGGATCCCGCTCGACGCAGATGACGTGGACACCGACGCGCGGACCCGAGAGCAGGACCGGGAGCAGCGATGCTCGCAGGCTCGCCGCTCCTTCGACGACGACGAGGACGGCAGGGCCCGGCCGGTCCTGGTCGGAGGTGCCCGGTCCGCTGCCGCGCAGGCGGGCCTCGGTCAGGTCGGCCAGCTCCTCGGCACGCCCGGCCCGGCCCGGCTCGTCGGCGCCGATCTGCACGGCGCCCGGCGGACCTTCCGGCGGCCGGCAGTGCGGCAGCCACCGCGCCCATTCCCAACCGCGGGCCGAACCGGGCGTGACGATGAGGTGGATCGACAGGTCCCGCGGACTGTGCAGCGCTGCGGCCTGCGTGATCAACCAGGAGCCGATCGCCTGGGCGAAGCCGTTCGGGCCGGCCACGCCGAGCACACCGACCTCGGGCAGTGCGACGGTGACCGGCGCGTCCCGCAGCAGCCACCGGGTCGTCCTGCGATGGTCCGGCGCGGCCGGGTCGGTGAGTGACACCCCGCTGGGAACGTCACCCGTACCGACCCGCAGGTGCAGGAAGTCGGGATCATGGGGGCGACGCTCCCAGAGACCACGCCGGGGACCCACCGCCCGCAGCAACACGGCCGCCGGGTCGGGATGGTTCGTGCGCCGGGCGGTGGCCTCGCGGTCGAGCGCGGCGGTCATCTCCCGGTCGATCTCGGCGCGGGCCCGCTGGTACCCGGCGAGCTCCCGCTGGTACTCCCGCCTGCTGGCGCGCCTGCCGGCCAGGTAGGAGCCAAGGAGCGACAGCGGGGCCAGCGCGGCGAACAGCAGCAGGTGGGCGGCCTGGAAAACCAGCGCCATGCCGCCGGCGGCTGCGGCCGGCAGGAGCGCCGCCAGCACAGGAAGAGGGGGCGCCGGACGGGCCGCGGGGAGAACCGGGAGGCTGTACCGGACGTCGCCCGGCCAGCGGGCGAGGCGCGGCTCGCGGCTGATCTCGAGGCCCCAGGCCCGCGGAGCCGGCCGGAGCATCGCGTCCGGCCGGTCGGGGGTGGTCAGCACGAACGCCGTGGCTCCGGCCCGCAGGGCCACGTTCACGGGCGTGCCCTCGGGCCCGCGCGCCGCGAAGGCGACGGGGCCGGGCCGGTGGCAGCCGTCGATCCACACGTCGGCCCCGGTGGCAGGGATGACCGATCCCGAGCCGTCCGCGTCGATCCGCAGGGTCACGGCCCGGCGGGGCGCCGTGCGGTCGGGCAGGACGATGCCCCCGAGCGGATCCGTCCCGACGCCGTACTCGCCCGGGGAAAGCCGGCGCACCATGCCGGCGCCGGGCCCACCGGTGACCCGGAGCTCGACCAGGCCGCTGCGTTCCCGTCGCGTGGCGCCAGGCGGGGAGCCGAGACGCACCTGGGCCCCGTCACGCAGCGGCGAGGTGTCCAGGCGGAGCTCCGGGGCCACGGCGATGCCGTCGATGTGCATCGAGGGTGGGGAGTCGCGACCGTGCGGGCGGCCTGGCGGATGGCGTGGGCCGGGTCCCGGCGGATGCCGGCGCGGGCCCATGGCTGCCGGGGACGGCGCCATCAGCGCCGTGGCGATCGCTCCCAGCGGTGTCGCGCCGTCAGCGCGAATGAGGACGGTGCGCACGCTGGTCGCGGACGCCGGCCGCCAAGCGGTGTCGATATCGGGCTCCGAGCGGCGGGTGCCGGCGGAGCGGGAGCCGCAGGGCGGGGCATCGGCTACCCAGAAGGGGGCCGTCACAGTGCAGGTGATCCACATGGCCGGCACGATACAACCCGAAACGGATCTACTGCTCTCTGTAACCTTTTATGTGGAGCTGCCGGATTCCGGCGGCTGGTGCGGGCTGGAACGCGCGGTGAGCGGGCCCTGGTTACGCGCCCGCATCCGCACGATCTCCTCGCTGGCCATCCTCACCAGGGCCATCGCGTCCGGCGGGGGAGGTGTTGAGGGGTCCTGCGGCGTCGCCGCCGCGGCGGCGCCCTCGCCGGGCGGTGGTGCGGTGTCCGGACCGAAGCGGAGCGTGCTCCCGAACGCGAGCCCGACGCTGACCGTGATCCGTACCTCCTGGTCGTTGGCCTCCAGCGGTTCGGCCAGGCAGGAGCTCAGCCGATCCGCCAGGACCATCGCCGCCGGCCGGGACGTCCTGGTCGTCACGACGACGAACTGGTCACCGCCCCAGTGGCCGAGCACTCCCTCGGAACCGACGGTCTCCTGGAAGCGGCGGGCTGCGGCCTGCAGCGCCGCGTCACCGACCGCGTAGCCGAACCTGTGGTTGACCAGGCGGAACTCGTCGAGATCGAGGAACAACAGACCGACGTCGTCGCCGTCCGCCGGTCGTGTGCCCAGGGAGGCGTCGATCAGATCACGGAGAGCTGAGCGGTTCAGCAGCCCGGTCACCGGATCGTGGGTGGCGCGATGCCGCAGGACCTTCTCGTGGTCGTGGCGTTCGGTGATGTCGTCGGCCACCACGACCAGGCCGTCGCCCCTGCTGAGCGGCCGGATCCGGACGTCGACCCAGCGTTCCCCGCGCGGTGTCGTCACGGGCAGTTCGATGTGGCCATGGTCGCGGCGGGAGTTCAGCATCCGCCGGGTCAGTGCGCCGAGTGCGCGCAGCGGCGAGCTTCCCTGCGCGCCGGCCTCGCAGGCCGCGAGCCAGCTGGTGCCGGGTCGGACAGGGACCACCACGAGACCCGCCGCGGCGCTGCGTCGCCAGGCGTCGTTGAGGCGGATGACCGTGCCGTCGGGCCCGAGTACGGCAATGCGGGACGGCAGCGAGTCGAGGACCGCGGCAGCCACGTCGTCGGTGATCACCGATTCTCTTGCTCCTTCCGGAGACTGCGGGCGGCGGCGCGGCGTCTCGCTCGCCTGGTGACCGTCCGTGGCATCACGCCGGCGGCCACCGGGCGATGCTCGCGATCCTTGACGTCGAACTGACGCCCTGCCCGACAAAGACCCATCCGGAGTGTGACCAATGCGTTCTGGTTGTGTGCTCTGCGTGATGGGATTGGGTTGTGCCGCAATCAGCGGATGCAATCGATGGCCACCAGGGAGGGGCGACGGCCCGCCGGGCCTCCGCCGGCGCCCGGCACGGCATCGGGATGGGCGCCCGCCCCCGCGTCGACGAGTTCTTCGTGATCTGAGCAAACGGGCACCTCCCACGCTGCGGGCGGGGAAAATAATCCCTGTGGGAGTCCGGCCGGGCGTAGATAGCACTGCTGCCGGGAGATCGTCCGTTCCGGTATGGCGCGGATCCGTGGTGACGCTCGGCAGCCGAGTGATTCCCGCAGCTGATGGATGATGTCACGAAAGGGTCTAGATGGTGATCCGTGGAACGCGATTACTCATAACCGCTGCGGCGAGTTCCGTGCTGCTCCTTCTGGGAGCCTGCGGCGGTGGCGGCGATGATCAGACAGGCGGTGCGGGGGGCGCGACGGGAGCCCCGGTGCAAGGCGGGGAGGGGCGGGTCCTCCTGTTGAATGATCCGCGTACGTTGGATCCTGCCGCGCTGGGCAACGCGTACGCCTCCGGCGCCCTGTTGGGGAACGCACTGTACGGCACAATGCTGGTCAATGACGAAAAAGGCGCGCTCCACCCCTCGATGGCCGAGTCGTTCGAGTCGGCCGACGGCGGCGCCACCTTCGAACTGAAACTGCGACCGGGGCTGGTCTTCTCGGACGGATCCCCGCTGGACGCCGCGGCCGTGAAGTTCAACTGGGACCGGATCAAGGACCCGGCGCTCGGCTCCGTCAACCGGGCGGAGGCATCGATGATCGCCTCCTCGGACGTGGTCGACGCCGTGACGCTCCGGGCGACCCTGGCCAGTCCGATCCCGCAGTTCTCCGAAGCGGTCGTGACCACAGCGCTGAACTGGATCGCCGCACCGGCGGCGTTGCGGGCGGGCGGCCGGGCCTTCGACGAGAGACCGATCGGCGCGGGACCGTTCACGCTGCGTTCCTGGACCCGCCAGGCCGATATCCGGCTGGCTCGCAACCCGCGCTACTGGGACGCGCCGAAGCCGTACCTCGACAGCCTGGTGCTGAGGGCGGCCCTGGACAACAACCAGCGCTACAACACGTTGATCACCGGTGGGGCGGACATCGCCATCGACTCGAGCTGGGTGAACCTGGACAAGGCGAACGAAGCTGGGCTGGCGACAAACTTCCTCGAGGCGAGCGGCGGCCTCTTCGCGGCACTCAACATGCGTCGGGCCCCGTTCGACGACATTCGCGCGCGGCAGGCCTTCGTGAAGGCGATCGACCTGGAGGCGCTCAATCTCGCCGTCTACAACGGCACCGCCCGGATGACGGACTCCCTGTTCTCCGAGGCGTCACCCTTCCGCGCGGACAAGCCGCTCCACCAGTTTGACCGCGAGGGGGCCCAGCGTCTCCTCAACGAACTCGCCGCCGATGGAAAGCCGCTGTCCTTCACCTTCACCACCACGCCCAACTCCGAGAACCGGAAGATGGCGGAGAACCTCCAGGCGCAGCTCGCCAGCTACCAGAACGTCAGCTTCCAGCCACGGATCATCGAAATTGCCGAGTTCGCCGCGCTGCGGACATCCCACGACTATGACGCGGTTATTACCTCGGCGTTGTTCCAGGATCCGGACCCGCGACTGCCGACGGCCTTTCTCGGCAGCTCTCCGGCTAATCTTCCGGGCATCAACGACCCGGAGCTGAACACAGCCCTGCTGGCCGGCCGCACCGCGGCGTCCGACGGCGAACGGGCCCGGGCCTACGACACGGTGCAGGACAGGCTGATCGAGCTGGCGCCCGCGTTGTTCCTCGCCCGCGGGCCACTCGGCACGATCGGATCCCGCGACGTCGGCGGTTTCCAGCAGTACGGGCTCGGTTCGCTCCTCCCGGAGGAGATCTGGATCAGCAAGTAACAGCGAAACCTGAGTACGGCGAAACCTGAGTACGGCGGGACCTGAGTACGGCGGTCCCGGGCGGCACGGCGCCAGCCCGGGACCGCCATGGCAGAGCTGGTTCCCTGCCCGGTTCTGGTCAGTCCTCGATCGGTGAGGTGCCGACCGGCCTGTACTCGGTGGGCTGGCCCTCGTCGTCCAGGATGGTGAGCAGGCCGCCGCGGACACACACTGCCGGCGTCGACGGATAGGCCTTGCCGTTGCACCGGAAACGCAGCCCGCTCGCGCCGGGAAGGTCCTTCTCCGGCATGGATCTGACGGTGGTGGTGACCGTGGCCGGGGTGATCTCCCCGGAGATCCCCTCCAATGCGGTCTGCAGGCCCGTGACCGCCAGGAACATGACCATTCCTGATGTTCTGCTGGTGTCGATGTCGGAGCCGTAGGAGCTCGCGACCGCTTCGTACAGCCGGGTGGACGGATTGTCAGCCCCGACGGGAACAGAGGCCGCGACGGCCATGCCGTCGAGCATGTCCCCGGGCACGGCGGTCCGGGTCGCGTCGCTGATGCACTGGGAGATGCCGCTGACATGGCCGGTGAACCCGACCGCACGCAGACCGTTCAGTGCACTGATACAGAACGCGTCCGGGCCCACGATGTGAACGATTCCGGGGTCATCGGACGCGAGGCGCTGCATCTGAGGCGTCATGTCGGCGGTGCCCGGAGGAATTGCCACGCTGTCGAAGTCGATACCGGCCTGTTCGAACAGCGGGGGTGCGAGCACCTTCGACACGCTCACGGCGGACGGCACGTCGACGACGACCATCGTCACCTTCGAGACCCGGTTGTCCTTCGCCAGCTGGATGGGAAGAGTGACGTACGGGAAGATCAGGTCGGTCATGACGAAGGTCGAGTCGCTGTCACCCAGCAGCGCCGAGCCGGTCGCCACCGGAAAGATCACGGGCACCTGTGCGTCGTGCAGCGGTTTCCAGACGCCTTCCGGCGCGGCCAGCGACCCGGCGATGACCGCGACCACATTCTCCTCGATCATGCGGTTCGCGCAGTCCGCGCTCTTCCCCGGATCCGCCAGCGACTCGCAGGCGATCAGCCTGATCGGGCGGCCCGCGATCCCGGAACGATGCTCGTTGAGGTATCTGACGGTCGCCTCCGCCACGCGCCCTTCGATCGAGGTGTCGCTGACCGGGCTCCTGCCGTCCGAGATCAGACCGACCCGGACGGGATCACCCGTTGCCGCGGCGGCCGGGCCGAGCACCTCGGCGGCCGTGCCGGCACCACCGGTCGAAGGGTTCTCCCGTTCATTCGTGTCACCGCCGCCGCAGGCGCCGGCGAGGAGCAGAAGGGCCGCCAACCCGGCGACGACAGGTAAGGCAGGTAAGGTAGGCGAGCAAGGTAAGGAAGAACGGCCGGACAGGAATCGCGAGCGCGGGCGGGGCGTTCGTTTTTGGGCCGGGCCACCGCCGGGGGCAGCGGGCGAGATTCTCGATTTCCGCACGTGGTGTCCCATCTCGTGGTAGCGCAGCCCTGTTGCCACCAGAGCGGTGTGCCGCGCCGCGCCGCGAATATCAGACGGCCGGACCGGGCTGCGATTCATCGAGTAACCAGGTGAGCTTGGATGTTCGCAACCTTCGACGCCCACGTCAACATCTGGTCTTTGGACCTGGCCGCGGCTGCGGAAATCACCGACCGTCTCTGCCAGGCGCGCTGCTGCCGGACTGTCGCTTCCCGACGGCATCGGCGGGCGGGTCGGGCGGGCCCGCGTCCAGCTCGCTGCCCCGTTGCGGGGGAACCGTGATCGGTGGATTCTCGCCGGCCGCGGGTGTCTCGCTGTCTGGCGGGCTGGCGGAGCTGGCCGCACTCGCGGAGCCCGAGCGGCTCGCTGCCACGGGCTGGTCCGTGACGTCAGGTTGGTCCGCCGTGTCAGGCTGGTTGGCCCCGTCGGGCCGGCCTGGTGCGGAGGGCCGACCTGCGTCGGCTTTGCGGTCCTCGCTCTCGCGCAGTGCGCGGGCCGCTGCCCGCACCCGGGCGCGGTAGTGCCTCCGGGCGAGCAGGAGGAGCAGCGACAGGATGGCGATGCCGGCCAGCGCCGCCGCCGCGAGGTGCACCGGGAAGATGACGATGGTCGACCTGCTGGTCTGCACCATGCCATCAGCATGGGTAACGGCGACCTCGGCGTGGCAGACGCAGAACAGCGGCGGGTCCTCCCAGCGCGCGGTCACCGTGCGCTCGGTGTCCCGGCTGATCGTGAAGTCGGGAAACGGGACCTGTTGGCCGTCGATACTGACCGTCAGAACGCCGGTCCCGCGGTAGTCGCGGTGCACGGTTCCGGTGGAGCTGAACGAGGCGGTGATACCGACCGGCCCGCGGAGGGCGAAGGACGGCGCCGCGAGGCCGGCCAGTCTGATGCTGTCGTCGACCGGCCCGGGGACGGTGATGTAGAGCGGGGTGGCGATGCCCCGGCTGAGCTGGAACCCCTTACCGCCCGCCGGCGCTGGCACCATGAAGATCAGGGCCACGTGATGGTCACCGGGCTCGGGATCCTCCGGCATTGCTATGCGGCTCACCACCGACTGGCGGGCACCCGGCTCCAGACGGAAACGGGCAGGGCTGACCGTCATCCAGTCGGTCGCCGAGTACGGCGTCCGTTCCCTGGTCAGGTTGATGACGCCGTCCTCGCCGGTCGTGAAATCCGCTCGTTTCACCTCCACCTCCAGCGGCTGGGCGCCGCGGTTGGTGACGATGAACTTCTGGTCGGAGTCGATGTCCTCCGGGGAGATCGTCATTCTGGTCGGGCTCACGGAGAGAGAGAAGGCGGGTGCGGCCGCGGGACTGTTGTCCGTGGCCGCCGCCTCGGCGACTCCGGTCGCGCTGGGCATCCCGGACGTCGCGTACACCCCGGTCGAGCTGGTTGCTCCGGCCGGCAGCAGGAATGCTGCTCCGGCCGGCAGCAGGAATGCCAGAAGAAGCAGCGAACCGAGGATTGTCCGGCCCGTGCGCCGGGAACCCCTGCAACCAACAATGCTCCCCGGCACGAAATCCCCTGTCGTCGTCGTCGACGCCCGCCTGGCCTTGTCCCCGGCCCACACCGTGGCGGGCGGGGCCGGGGCGGGGAGTCTGGCGACGGCCGGGATAGCGGCTGGTCGACATCGCACTGGTGTGGCACTTTGCCCGGTGCGATCGGGGTGGATATCCACTGGTGGCGACCGGTGCCGACGACGTCAGCCTGGTCGGTGTGTTCTCTCCGTGCGATCGTGTGACGTCCGCCTGAACCTTCCGGGTGGCTCGGTGTCTTCTCGGCCGCGGGCTGATCAACTGGCGCGTCGGCCCTCGTTCCCGGCCCCGCTCACGGCGTCGCGCCCGATGCGGGTCCGGGATCGCGACGAGGTTGCGGCCTGGGTCACGCGGTACCGGCCGGAAGCGCTGGGCGGCTCCGGAGACGAGTGCTGACGCCTCGGCGTGGTTCGCCGCGGGTGGGTGCCAGCGAGGGGCTACTCGCTGGTGAGGACCTCCAGGGGCCGGAAGTCTCCTTGGTTGCCAGGCGGTCGTGCCCATGGTGAGCCCCCGCCTGCCCGTGGTTCCTGCGGCGCGTCGCGCGCCCGGGGTCCGTCCAGCCTGTCGCGCGTCTGGGGTGGGGCCCCACGGCGGGGCGAAGGGATCCTCGAGAGGATGTTGTCGTTTCCCTTCGGTCAGGGCGTGAGGGCTCGCCTTTCAACGCTTTGCCAGGCAAGGTCTGGAACCTTGCGCATTCTGGATGGCAATTCCGGTGACCCGTCAGTACCAGTGGGAGGGTCTCGCCGGTGGTGGCACAGAATGCGGCCACCACCGCTGTCCACCACGCGATGGATCTCATCGTGATCTGAGCGGCTGAGCGGCCGGAGCTGCCTTCGTGCGGCGGGACCCGACGCGGTCCCGCCGCATGGAGGTCAGCAGGCAGTCGCGCGGTGCATCGTGGCTGCGGCGGTGTGCACGCCTGTCAGTCCAGACAGAACTCGTTGCCCTCGGGATCGGCCATCACGATGTGACCGGCGCCGAGCGGGGGAGCGGGCTCGTGGCGTCGGAGCCGGGTCGCGCCATGGGAGACGAGCTGTTCGGCTGCCGCCTCCAGTGCCGCCATCCGTGCTTCCCCGTCGAGCCCGGGGGCGGCCCGCACATCGAGATGCACGCGGTTCTTGGCCTGCTTGGGCTCCGGTACCCGCTGGAAGAACAGCCGTGGCCCGGAACCCGTGGGATCGACCACCGCCGAGGCGTCGTTACGGCTCCCGGGCGGCACGCCCATCGCTTCCAGGGCCTGTTCCCACGACTCGAAGCCGGCTGGCGGGTCCTGCGGCCGGTAGCCGAGCGCCTCGGCCCAGAAAGCCGAGAGCCCGGCCGGGTCGGCGCAGTCGAACGTGATCTGCATGTCGCGGGCCATCGTCAGCTCGCCTCCTGCCGGGTCGGGGTCGGTTGTCCGGTGAGCTGGTAAAGGTCACGGATCAGGCACACCTCGGCCAGATGATGGATCAGCTCACGGTGGATGTGAAGCACCAGGGCGGCCAGCGGATACTCCGCATACGGCCCCTCCGCCGCGCCACACGGCCGGGTGAGGCCCGCCTCCTCCAGCGACTCGACTCCGGCCAGCCACCGGGCGTACTCCGCGTCGAGCTGGGCGAGCGCCGCAGCCGCCGTCGGGGCGTACTCGAACGAGAAGTAGTCGGTGGGCGGGCCCCCGAAATGCGCCGCGTTGCGCATCGCGAGCACCCCGACGATGACATGCCCGAGCCGCCAGGCGATCGTCGTGAACGGAGACGGGTCGGGCGCCGGCGCCGCGAAGTCGATGGTCATCGCACCGGACCCGCCCTGTATCGGCGCGGAGCCGGTGCCACGCGGACGCACGTTCCAGCAGCCCGGCCCGGGTTCCCAGAAGTACTCGTCGTCGGTGAGCCCGTCGAGGCGATCGCGCAGCTAATCGTCCCAGTGCGTGGCGATCTGGTCGCGTAGCAGGGGGTTCCAGGTCTGGTAGATCATGACCTCACTATCCCCCGGACTGCGGACAGCTTCGGTCCTCGATGTGCCTGGCGCATTCTCACGCCGCGCCCGCGCTCGTCATCACCGCCCCTTCCCACCAGGGCGTGCGTCCGCCCCGTTCCTGGTGATGACGGTCAGCGAGCGGTGACGATGACCCGGCCGGTGCGGGCCGCCGCTGCCAGCGCGGCGTGGTCGGCCTCGTTCTGGTCGGCATAGGCCTCGGCGAACTGCGCCACCGCTCGGTCGAACGCCCCGCCGGTGCCGAGGTAGGCCGCGATGGCGATGCGGTCGCCCGACCGTGCGTGGGCGCGGGCGAGGGTGCCGGCGCACAGTCGCCCGAACAGGGCCATGCCCTCGGGGACCATGTTCTCCGTCACCGCGACGCCCTTCCAGTCCTGCAGCTGCCGCAGGTAGAAGTCGCGCCGGCGCCCGTCGAGGCCCTCCACGCGTTGCCAGCCGAGGAAGATGTCGCTGGTCGCCTGCATGAGCCGTTGCCCGGCGACCACCCGCTCGCCCTGGTTGTCGTAGGCACTCCCCGGCAGGTGCTCGGCGAGGACCGACGTCCCGGCCTCTTTGACCTGTAGCAGGAGGGGGTCGCCGTCGTCCCGGCCGAGCAGCAGGGCGACCCAGCAGCGGGTGCCGACGCTGCCCACACCGACGACCTTGCGCGCGACGTCGACGAGCCGGTACTGGGCGAGCAGCGAGCGCCGATCGGTCGACAGGGTGGAGGAGTACCGGTCGACGACGGAACCGAGCCATCCCATCATCAGGTCACGCTCGCCCCCGTCGAGCATCTCGCCGACCGGGACGAGGAGCGGTGGATCGGAGACGAAGCGCCGTGCGCCGTCAACCACCTCGGTCAGCTTGGCGAAGGCCTTCAGCTGGTCACGCGACCGGGCGCGCGCCGTCGCCCGGGACAGGCGCCTGGATTGCCGTCGGCCGAGGACCTCCGCGAACCGGGTGGTCAGCTCGTCGACGTCCACATGCGCGTACCAGACGTCGAGATTGGTCATCGCCGCGAACCGGTGCATCCACATGCGGTACGCCCCGACCGCCGCGGTGACGATCCCGCGTCGTGCGGCCGGGCGGAAGCCGTTGGCGCGGCCGGCGATGACCAGGCTGGTGGCGAGCCGTTTCACGTCCCACTCCCAGGGGCCGGGGAGGGTCTCGTCGAAATCGTTGATGTCGAACACCAGGCGCCGTTCCGGGGACGCCAGCAGCCGGAAGTTCAGCATGTGCGCGTCGCCGCAGAGCTGGACGTCGATCCCGGACGTCGGTGTCGCGGCGAGGTCCGCAGCCATGATCGCGGCGGCGCCCCGGTAGAACCTGAACGGCGACTCCATCATGCGCTGGTAACGGAGGGGAACGAGCTCGGGCAGGCGGCTCCGTGACTGCCCCTCGATCACGTCGATCGGGTCGGCTCGGTACCGCGCCCGGTCGTACTGCGCATGGCTCCCGCGCGGGGCCCGGCCCCGGGCGTCCTTTCCCCTGGCCGCGCGCTCGGCCGGTGTCGGCGCGGCCGTGCCGAGGGCCCGTCCGGCTGCCCGCGGCGGCGGGGAGCCGTTCCTGGCGGGGCGGGAGAGAACCGCGGTCATCGTCGACCTTTCGTGGGCGCGTGGGCGCGTGGGTTCGTGCGCCTGTGGGCAGTCGGGCTCAGGTTCCGGGTCGGCCAGCGGCGATGTGCAGCAGGGCGGAGGGGGTCGTGCAGACCCTCGGCCGCGGGGGAGGAACGCCAGGAGCCTGCGGCGGGAGGCGGACACGCAGGGCCGCGGGCAGGCAGCTGAACACGAGGGGCGGCGTCAGCCGCAGGGCCTCCCCGTCCACCCCGACGCTGGTGGGGCTGGCCGCGTCGACCCGCAGCACCCGCGACGTCCACTGGTGGAAACCGTGGAACCGATCGAGGGCGCCGACCGACTCCAACGCGACGAGGGTGGGCACGTCCTGCGCACGGTCCACCCGCAGCGCCGTGACGCCGAGATGCCCCCCGTCGAGCCGTGGCCGGGTGCCCAGACCACCGAGGCTGTGCAGCTGGTAGGCGTTGTTCGAGACGAGCAGGACGTCGGCGGTCGGTTCCGGCTGGCCGTCCGGGCCGGTGAAACGCAGATCGGGCGGGTCGCGGCCGGGGCCGAGCAGACCCGGCAGCATGGCGGCCGCGGTTCCTGCCTTTGCCTCCCGGTAGCTGTCGGACTGGACGATCTCCGCGTAGACGCCGAGCGAGACATTGTTGACGAACACCCGGCTGCCGACCTGGCCCAGGTCGACTCGTCGCTCGACGGCCTCGCCGAACGCGTCGAGTGCGCCGGCGACATTCCTGCGGTCGAGCCCGAGGTCGAGCGCGAAATGATTGCGAGTGCCGGCCGGCACGCAGACGAACGCGATGTCGTGGCGGCGGGCGATGTCGGCGACCAGCGCCTGCGAGCCGTCGCCGCCCGCGATACCGATGACGTCGGCTCCATCCGCGACGGCTTTCTCGGCCAGGCTGCGCAGGTCGGTCTTCGGGGTGAGGGGGACCACCGCGACGCCTCGGCGGCTCGCCTCCTCGGCCAGGTTGTGGCGGCCCGCCGCCCCGCCGCCCGAGCGGGTGTTCACGAACAGGACGCCATGCCGGGCCGGGCCGACCCGGGTCCCGCTGGGCCGGTGCCGGCCGAAGGCACCGCGTGCCGCGGCACCGGACGCGGCCAGCAGCGCTGCCATGACGAACACGGTCACCAGGCCGGCTGCGCCCGCGAAGGCGATCAGCCCGCCGAACGCGACTGCCGCGACCACGGTCGCCATCGCTCGGCGACTGCCCCGCCCGACCAGTGCCGCCCAGCCGGAGAGCAGCGTCACGGCCACCGCGACGATCGAGACCGGCAGCGCGATCGGCCGGTCCGCCAGCGCCTCGAGGACGACCACGAGTGCCGCGGCGGCACACAACAACGCGACCGCGGCAGCCAGCCGTCGTGACGGCGACGGCCGGCTGCCGCCCGCGACTCGGGCATCCGCGACCAGGGCATCCGGAACTGTGTCCGGGACCCGGGAACGACGCCATCGCAGGTAGCGCATATCCGTGCATCACCTCGCAGGGTCGATCGCAACGCTCGTATGGAGCAATGTCGTGCTTTCTCGCGTTCACCGGGGTATCGGTAACGTTTATTGTCGAAATGATTACCCGGAGAGGTGCCGGTAAAACTGGCCTTGGGAAAGCGCGGCCGTGAGGGGAATGCGGCCCGGCCGGTAGATGCCGGGAATCTCGTGCCTTTGTGAACTATCGCGCCCGGCGCGTCGATCGGCCGAGTGTCACCTCACCCAGTGGCGCCGCGGCGGGCATCCTGGCGGGATGCGTCTGGTTGTCGCCAGATCGTTGGAGCGGGAGTCGGCGCGCTACCGGCGAACGGGCCTGAGCTACCCCGAGCATGGGGCGACCGCGGGCGGCAACCTGCCCGCGGGCTACCGGCATCTGCGGCGCCGCGTGCTGCTGGGGCACGGCGAGCTCGTACTGGACACCGCTGCCGCGGTCGTCATGAGCTGGGAGATGCACCGGCGTGCCGGCCTCAGGCCGGCGGTCACTGCTCCGGCGGCGGAGACCGGCGCGACCGTGGTGATGTGCGCAG
Organism: Parafrankia sp. FMc2; assembly: GCF_041008525.1. Classification (NCBI taxonomy): domain Bacteria; kingdom Bacillati; phylum Actinomycetota; class Actinomycetes; order Frankiales; family Frankiaceae; genus Parafrankia; species Parafrankia sp. FMc2. The sequence continues at coordinate 26,422 of NZ_JBFLUG010000068.1, forward strand.
GCTGGGGAGGGATCGGCGTGCTGGCCGCCTGTCGCGTCGTGTGGGTGGTGAACGAGGTGGACAGGCGCGGTTTCGCCTACGGGACCCTGCCGGATCATCCGGAGGTCGGCGAGGAGGCCTTCGTCGTCGAGCGGGACGCCGCCGGCGCGGTCTGGCTGACCGTGACGGCCTTCAGCCGGCCGAACGGTCTCGCGCCGCGGCTGGCCGGGCCGGCGGGCAGCTGGGCGCAGAACATGATGACCACCCGATATGCCCGGGCGGTGCGAGCCGCGGTGGGCCACCAGGAAGCCTGAGACGACCAGGCCGGGACACCGCCCGCTTCCGCCGCGTTCCTGCATTCACCGCCCGCGATCGGGCCTTCGTCACCGGAACAAGCGATCCGCGTGTGCCGGCCTGATCGCCTTCCACCGTCCTTCCGCCGTCTCAGCGGCCGTGCCCCGAGGTTGACCAATGCCGAGGTCAGGAAGGAATCGTGATTGCGGGCCCTGATTGCGGCGAAAGTTCATAAAGTGTCGGATCTCACAGGCGTGTTCGCGGGCTGGTAACCGGGGCGAGAATGTCGGAAACCCAGTCAGGCGCGCCATGACGAGGTGCGCACGCCCGGGATAGGGAGGATCTCGTGAGCCGCTCGGGAACTGCTGCGGCGGGCGGCGTGGCCTGCTCTGCTCCGTCCGGCGGCGTGGACGACCCGGTTGACCTGGATGACCTGGATGACCTGGTCGACACCGACCGTTATCCTCTCACGCACCCCGCGGGCGGAGCCTGGCTCGACCTGGTGGCCAGAATCCGTCGAGAGCTGGAGACGACGGGTTGCAGCGTCCTCACCGACTTCGTTCGCCCCGCTGCCCGTGAGGCCCTGCGGGCCGAATGCGCGGCACTTGCTCCGTCGGCGTACTACCAGCCCGAGACGGTCAACGCCTACAACATCGACGTGCGGACGCCGCTACCCGAAGATCACCCCGGCCGTATCGTCCTGCAGCGTGGAAACGCTTTCGTCGCAGCCGATCTCGTCCCCGACGGTGTGGGCATACGGCGGTTGTATTCCAGTGGGTCGTTCCAACGGTTCGTGGCTGCCTGCTGCGGGCTTGACCGGCTGTACGAGCTGGCGGACCCACTGGCACAGCTGTGTCTCAACGTGATCCGACCCGGAGACGAGCACCCCTGGCATTTCGACACCAACGAGTTCTCGCTGAGCCTGCTGACCCAGGAGTCCGAGGCCGGCGGGGTCTTCGAGTACTGTCCCGACATCCGGTCCGCCGAAGCTGAGAACCTCGAAGCCGTGCGTGACGTCCTTACCGGTCGGGATGACCGGCGGGTGCAGCGCCTCGTGCTTCGTCCCGGCGATCTTCAGCTGTTCCGGGGCCGCTTCTCCCTGCACCGGGTCAGCCCGGTCCAGGGGGGCAGTGCCCGCCATTCGGCGATCTTCGCCTACTGCGAGCGCCCCGGCGTCATCGGGAGCGTCGCGCGCACGAAGCAGCTGTTCGGCCGGGTGCTGCCCGAACACCTCGAGGCCGCCCGGCAGGTGGCCCGCGTCCGGGGCGACCGCCTGCTGGACTGAGCCGGCGATCCGATCAGGAGCCTGACCTGTGCATTTCGATGCCACTGGCAAAGTCTCGCTGGACCACATCTACGACCAGCCCGACCCACGGGCGTACTTCACGACGCTGCGCACGCTCGACTACCGGATCCCCGAGCTCGCCCGGCCGTATTTCGTCGAGGCCATGGCCGACTACCGCGCGGCGAGGCGCCCCAGGCCCGAAGATCCGCATGGGCGTCACCCGTCGCCGTTGAAGGTCCTCGACATCGGTTCGTCCTACGGGATCAATCCAGCGCTGCTGCGCTGCGGGGTGACCCTGGAGCGCCTGTACGAACGCTACGGGGAGGCCGCGGCCCAGGGCTGTTCCCGCGAGGAGCTGCTGGCCCGCGACCGCGAGCTGGTCCGTTCCACCAGCGTGGTCCCCTTACCCACTTCCGGGCACCGGAATGCCGACGGATCCTCGGCCGGCTCCCGGTCACCCGAGGCGGTGTTCGTGGGCCTCGACGTGTCGGACGAAGCCCTCTCCTACGCTCTCGCCGCAGGCTTCCTCGACGACGCCGTGCAGGCGGATCTGGAGACGGGGGAGCTCACCGAACGGCAGCGTCAGCAGCTCGCTGGCACCGACCTGGTCATCTCGACCGGCTGCCTCGGCTATGTTGGCGAACGAACCATCTCGCGGGTTCTCGACGCCGTTGCGGCGGCTGACGGAAAGCTACCGTGGATGGCCCATTTCGTACTGCGGATGTTCCCGTTCGACGCCATCGGGGCGAGCCTGCGCGAGAGGGGATACGAGACGGTCACGCTCGACCGCAAGTTCCGCCAACGCAGGTTCGCCTCCGCGCAGGAACAGCAGCTCGTGCTGGACAGCCTCACCACCGGAGGTATCGACCCGCACGGTCTGGAGAGCGACGGCTGGATGTACGCCCAGCTGTACGTGTCCCGCCCGCGCAGCACCTCCGCTGCGCGCACCGCGCCAACGCCGGCACTCCGGGACCGGCATCCCTGGCGTCAGCTCAGCCACCAGCAGTAGCCCGACGGCCGTCGGGCTACCCGTCCCACGTCCACCGAGGTCAAGTATGACGCCGAACGCCCTGCCATCGAGCAGCGACGCGCCCGGGGCCGCGGCAGCGGGCCCCCGGCAGCCGAGCCCCGCGGTAAGCGACCCCGGGCCGCAATGGTCGTCCACCAGCACGTTCGTCAACGACGACCAGCTCCCGCGGGTGCCACTGCCCAGCCTGGACGACACCTGCGCCCGGTTCCTGCAGTGGTGCTCCCCGTTGCTGACTCCGGACGAGCTCGCGGCCACCGAGGCGGCGGTGGCCGCGTTCGCGCGCCCGGGCGGCCCGGGCCGGGCCCTGCACGCCGAGCTGGAGCGCTACGACGCCACCCCTGGCGTGCACAGCTGGCTCGACGCGTTCTGGGCCTCGCGCTACCTGGGGCGGCGTGACCGCATCGCGTTGAACGCGAACTTCATCTTCCTGTTCGAGGAGTCCGACGCCGGTCAGGCGGCCCGGGCCGCGGGGCTGATCGCCTCGGCGCTGGACTACAAGCTTCGCCTCGACGCGGAGGCGATCGAGCCGATCATGCAGCGCGGCCAGCCGCTGTCGATGGACCAGAACCGCTTCCTGTTCTCCACGACCCGCATCCCCGGGCAGGTGCAGGACACTGTCCGCACCCCGTACAACGAGCCGTCACCAGGCCCTTCCACCGCACGCCACATCGTGGTCTTCCACCGCGGCCACATGTTCCGGATGGACGTGGTGGGCCCCGAGGGGCAGCCGCACACCCTCGACGATCTCGAGAGCGGTCTGGACGCGATCCTCAAGGCGGGCGCGGACCGCGCCGCCCCGGAGACGTCCGTCGGCCGGCTCACCACCAAGGCCCGCGCCGCCTGGGCGACGAGCCGGGATGCGCTGCTCGCCTGCGACCCGGGCAACGCGACCGCCCTCGACACCGTCGAGACCGCGCTGTTCTGCGTCTGCCTCGACGACCTCGCGCCCGCCGACGTCAAGGAGGCGTGCGACAACCTTCTCCACGGCGACAGCGGCAACCGCTGGTTCGACAAGTCGGTGTCCCTCATCGTCTTCGCCGACGGCAGTGCCGGCATCAACATCGAGCACTGCGGCCTCGACGGGACGACCGTGCTGAGCCTGGTCGACGACATGCTCGGTACTCCGGCGGCGGAGCACTCGGCCCGGTCCGGCGCGCGCTCCCAGGGGGTGCCCGCCGTCCGTCCGATCACCTTCACGCTCGACGACGACCTGCGTGCGGACGTCCTCGCCGCCGGCGACGCGTTCAGCGCATACGCCGCCGCCACGGCCACCGCCCCCCTGTCGTTCAGCGACTTCGGGTCCAACCGGGCGAAGAGCCTGCGGATCTCGCCGGACGCGTTCGTCCAGCTCGCCTACCAGCTCGCGCACAACCGCTCGAAGGGCCTGGTCGGCGCCACCTACGAGTCGATCGCGACCCGGCAGTACCGGCGTGGCCGCACCGAGGCGATGCGGGTCATCACACCGGAGATCCAGACGTTCGTCCGGGTGATGGACGACCCGGCCGCCGACCCGGCCACCCGGCTGGCGGCGCTGCGGGCCGCGGCCGACAGGCACGTCGCGCGGGCGCGGGACTGCCAGGCGGGGCGGGCTCCGGAGCAGCACCTCTGGGAGCTCCAGTTCATCCAGGCCCGCCGCGGCGAGGAACTGGGGATCACCGAGCATCTCGACCTGTTCGACACCCCCGGCTGGCTGATCACCCGGGACGACTACCTGAGCACGAGCTCGGCGCCGTCCACCCACATCCAGTACTTCGGATTCGGGTCGACCAGCAACAAGTGCATCGGGATCGCCTACGTGCTGCTGCCGGACCGCTTCAACATCTACCTGAGCACCCCGAGCGTCGTGGCGGACGAGATGCACTCCTTCGCCGGGCATCTGCGGACGGCCATCACCGAGCTCCAGGATCTCCTCGCAGCCGACGAGAGCCTCGCCGCACGCTGAAGGCCACGTACGGTTCCAGGGCCGGGCGCCGGCTCCCGGCCCTGGAACCGGGGCGACGAAGATCGATAGATCGGCCGTACCCGCCCTGATGCGGGAACTCGTCGACTGGCTCAACGCCGACGATGACACCCACCTGCTGGTACGGGCGGCCATGGCGCATCTGCCACCACCGCGCAGGTCCTGGAACCGATCGGCCGGACCCGGGCCCGCTACTACACGGCGGGCCGCCGCTTCCCGCAGCCGGCGCTCGACATCGTCCGCACGCCCATGACCTTGAGGAACCCGTATACCAGCTGACCGGCGATCCGCGGCCCGATGCCTGGTGGCCACGCGACGAGATCACCATCGCCACGCTTCATGCCTATAGTCAACGAACTCCCGGCGGGGTCCCCCGATCGTCCGGCCGAGGGGTGCTGCCGCCGGTACCGGCGGAAGGCCGTCGCCCGTTCGCGCTGCCCGGAGTGACCGGGAGCATGCCGGGGATGGCACGGACGAGGTTCGCGGCACCGCCGAACGGGACAGGTCCTCAGTCAGGCCCTCAGCAAAAGAAGGAGCACTGCCTGATGCAGCCGTCCCCGACCAGCGATCGCCGCACGTCCGTCGTCGACCCCGTCGTTCCGCCTCCGGGCCGCAGGGCGCCGTCCGGCGCCGAGCTTCGGGAGCCGCCGGTCGGTGGGCCGCCGGTCGGTGGGCCGCCGGACGAGGCGTCGGCGCGGGTCGCCGACCACCGGCCGGAGCCGCGGCACGGGGAGCCGGCCGCCTACGGGGGCCGGGTGCTCGCCGTCGTCGACGGGCCGGGCACGGCGGACTACACGGACGCGGCCGACTACGTGGCGCACACGATAACGCTGCGGGGAGTTGTCCGGCAGCGGCTGGTCACCCGCGCGCTGGTCGGGCATCTGCCGCCCGCCCCGGCGCGGCTGCTGGACATCGGCGGCGGGAACGGTGTGCAGGCGTTGGAGTTCGCCCGGCGGGGATACGACGTGACCGTCTGCGAGCCCGACCCGGGGATGCTGGCCGAGGCGCGCCGCGGGCTTGCCGAGGCCCCCGAATCGGTCCGGCGGCGCGTCGAACTGGTCCAGGGGGACGGGCGGGACGCCGCCCGCCTCGTGGGGGCCGGCTGGGACGCCACCTTCTGCCACGGCGTCATCATGTTCGTGCCCGAGCCGGCGCCCCTGTTGAACGTCCTCGTCGAGCTCACCCGGCCCGGCGGGATCATCTCCGTGGTCGGCAAGAACGGCCCGGCACTCGCGCTGCGTGCGGGACTGCAGGGCCGCTGGCGGGACACCGCGGCGCTGCTCGGCGAGCCCGGTGCCACTGTGACCGCCGGAGCCGCCGGAGCCGCCGGAGCCACCGGAGCCGCCGGAGCCGTGGGAACTGCCGGAACCGCGGGAGTCGCTGGACCGGGCCGGCAGCCGGCGGTGCAGCTGCCACCCGGCGACGATCCGGCGAACGTCGCCGCGATCCTCACCGCCGCCGGGTCCCGGTCACTCGCCTGGTACGGGATCAGGACCTTCACTGATCATCTCGGTGACCTCCTGCCGGGGCCGGACGTTGACGCCGTCGTCGACGCCGAGTGGGCAGCCGGGGCGCGGGACCCCTATCGCGGGATCGCCCGCCTCATCCATCACGTTCACCGCCGGACCGGGTAGCACGGCGGCTGGCAGCGGCTTCGACCAACCGACCTCCGACCGAAGACCGACCCGGCTCCCGACTTGCCCTGTCGCCAGAGGTGTGTCACCCGCCCGGCAGCGGGCACGGGACGGACGCGGGCACGGGACGGACACGGGCACGGGACGGACGTTGGTCGAGCGGCGGACAGCGAGTGGTGAAGGTGGTGGCGATGGTGGGGCGCGGCGTGGCAGGGAAACTGATCGACGAACATCTCCTCGCCGGCCGCCCGGTCGTCGGCGAGGAGATAACGCTGCGCATCGACCAGACACTCACCCAGGACGCCACCGGCACGCTGGTCATGCTCGAGCTGGAGGCGATGGGTCTGCGGCGTGCCCGGACCGAGTGCTCCGTCCAGTACGTCGACCACAACCTGCTGCAGACCGACAACCGCAACCCCGACGACCACCTGTTCCTCCTCTCGGCCGCGCAGCGTTTCGGCCTGTGGTTCTCCCGGCCCGGCAACGGCGTCAGCCACCCCGTCCACATGCGCTACTTCGGGCGGCCGGGCGCGACCATGGTCGGCAGCGACAGCCACACCTGCGCCGCCGGTTCGTTGGGGATGCTCGCGATCGGCGTCGGCGGGCTCGAGGTGGCGACGGCTGTCGCCGGTCACCCGCTGCCCCTGCGGATGCCCGGGATCTGGGGTGTGCGCCTCGTCGGCGAGCTGCCGGACTGGGTTTCGGCGAAGGACGTGATCCTCGAGATGCTCCGCCGGCACGGCGTCAAGGGCGCCGTCGACCGGATCATCGAGTACCACGGCCCTGGCGTGGCCACGCTGTCGGCGATGGACCGCCACGTGATCGCCAACATGGGCGCGGAGCTGGGCGCGACCACCAGCGTCTTCCCCGCGGACGACGAGGTACGACGGTTCCTGCGCGAAGCCGGCCGGGAGGAGGCGTTCACCGAGATCGCGGCCGACCCGGACACCTCGTACGACGTCGACGACGAGATCGACCTGTCGACGCTCGAGCCCCTGATCGCCCGGCCCTCGTCACCGGGAAACGTCGTCCCGGTGCGGGAGGTCGTCGGCGAGCCCGTCCACCAGATCGTCGTCGGCTCGTCGGCGAACCCCGGGCTCCGCGACTTCGCAGTGGTGGCAGCCGCCGTCGCCGGCCGGACCGTGCATCCACAGGTGAGCCTCGACGTGAATCCGACCTCCCGCGAGGTCCTGGTCGACCTCGCGAACCTGGACCTGCTGACGCCGCTGCTGGCCGCCGGCGCACGGCTCCACCAGGCCGGCTGCCTGGGCTGCATCGGCATGGGGCAGGCACCCGCGACCGGCCGCAACAGCCTGCGGACCTTTCCGCGCAACTTCCCAGGCAGGTCAGGAACGCCCGACGACCAGGTGTGGCTGTGCTCGCCGGAGACCGCCGTGGCCGCCGCGCTCACCGGTGAGATCACCGACCCCCGCACCCTGCCCGGCCGACTCGGCGTCGACCACCCCACGCTGCGTCTGCCCGCATCACCGGCCCGCGGCGACCGGCTGCTGGTCCCGCCCCTGCCCGAGACCGAGGCCGCGGACGTCGAGCTGGTACGCGGGCCGAACATCACGCCACTGCCGGAGAGCACGCCGCTGGCGGACCGTCTCAGGCTCCCGGTCCTGCTCAAGGTCGGCGACGACGTGTCCACCGACGAGATCATGCCGGCCGGCAACCGGGTCCTGCCCTTCCGCAGCAACGTCGCCAGGATGGCCGACTTCGCCTTCGCCGATCTCGACCCCGGCTACTCACGGCGAGCCCGGGAAGCTGGCGATGCGGGGCACGCGATCGTCGCCGGAAGCAACTACGGGCAGGGCAGCTCCCGCGAACACGCCGCGCTCGTCCCGCACTACCTCGGCCTACGGCTGGTCGTCGCCAGGTCCTTCGCCCGCATCCACTGGCAGAACCTGGCGAACTTCGGCGTTCTGGCCGTCGAGTTCGCCGACCACGCCGACTACGACCGCATCGACCTCGGCGACGTCGTAGCACTCAACGACATCGCCGAATCACTGCGCACCGGCGGCCTCTGGCTCGACAACGAGACGAAGAACGAACGGTACCGGCTCACCCATCACCTCTCCGCCCGCCAACAGGAGCTGCTCGCCGTCGGCGGGCTGCTTCCGCACCTGAGCCAGCGGAACCCAGGCCAGCGGAACCCAGGCCAGCGGTGACGGCTCACGGTCCGCCGGGGCGACCCGGCCCGTTGACGGGGTCAGGCGGCGAACCGCACGCCGACCAGCCGCTCGGATGCCTCCTGGAGCCGGCGAGCGTCGTCCATGCTCCGCATCGGCGGCCACAGCTGCTTCTGCAGAGTGGGCGGGCCGCCGAGCGTCCGCTTCGGACCGTAGAACTGATCCCCGCGTGACGCGGGATCGGTCGCGGCCATCACCGCCGGGAGCGCGGCGCTGGCGACTGTGGCGGTGACGCCGAGGCGTGACAGGACACGGATCAGGCGACGCCCGCCGGTCTCCCTCTCCCGGCCCATGCCCGGCTGCGCTGCCAGCAGATTCGTGGGTGAGACGCCAGGGTGGGCGAGGTTGCTGGAGATGCCCCACCCGGCAGCCCGGCTGCGCGCGTCGAGGTCGCGGGCGAACAGAGCCACGGCGATCTTGGATTGGGCATAGGCCTTCATCGCGTCGTAGTCGGTCGTCCCGTCGAGGTCCGCCCAGTTGATCTCGCCGCTTCGCGCGGCGATGCTCGTCTGATGCGTGACCCGCGCTCGGCCTTCCCTGAGTAGCGGCAGCAGGCCCGACGTGAGCGCGAAGTGACCGAGATGGTTGATACCGAACTGCAGTTCGAACCCGTCCTTCGTCACCTGGCGGTGAGGCGGCGTCATGACGCCTGCGTTGTTGATCAGAATATCGATCGCGCGCCCCTCTCCCTTGAGCTGGTCCGCCAGGGCGGCCACGGAGTCCAGCGACGACAGGTCGAGGGCACGAGTCGAGATCTTCGCGCCCGCCACCTGAGCGCGGATACGGGCTGCGGCTCCCTCACCCTTCGCGGCCGATCGCACGGGCATGACCACCTCGGCGCCCGCCTGGGCGAGGTGGGTGGCGATCACCTGCCCGATTCCGTCACTCGCGCCCGTGACAACGGCGAGCTTGCCGGTCAGGTCGGGGATGGGCAGGTCGGTGCTGCGCGCCATGAGGTCTCCTTCGTTCTGTGGCGATCGGCCGTGGGCGACGTGTGCAACCAGGCTGGGGCCTGGCTGTCAGTGGATTCAGGGCTGGCACATCCACTGACCGCCGATCCCTCACTCGGCCGTGATCGCCTGAGCTCGATCACCGGGGACCCGCGGTGGTGAGGGGTGGACCGACAGGCCGTGGTTATCGCGCCCTCCCGATGGCAGAAACGAACCAGCCCGATCGCCGGGCTGCACGGACGAGGAGGGGACCACTGTTGACGGGGGCACCACTGTGATCGATCGCGCTGGACTGGCGACGTTCCTCCGACGCCGACGGGAGTCCCTCCAGCCCGAAGACGTCGGACTGCCACGCGGGCCGCGAAGGAGGACCGGCGGCCTGCGACGCGAAGAGGTCGCCGCGCTCTGCCACATGTCGACCGACTACTACGCTCGCCTGGAACGAGGGACCGGGCCCCAGCCCTCGGAGCAGATGATCGCGTCGATCGCGCAGGGCCTGCATCTCTCGCTGGATGAGCGCGATCATGTCTTCCGCCTGTCAGGTAACAACCCACCTGCCCGCGGAGCGGCCAGCGATCACATCGGCCCGGGTCTCCTGCGCGTCCTCGACCGCCTCCAGGACACGCCCGCCGAAATCGTCACCGAACTCGGTGAAACCCTCCGGCAGACTCCGATGGGGATCGCGCTCACGGGTGACGCCGGTCGGTTCACCGGTTCGCAGCGCAGCCTCGGGTACCGGTGGTTCACCGATCCCGCTGTCCGCGAGGTGTATCCACCAGAGGAGCGCGCACTGCTTTCACGGGTGTACGTCGCCGGGCTGCGCGAGGTCGCGACACTGCGCGGTCCAGGATCAAAGGCGCAACACCTCGCCGACCTCCTCCGTGAACAGAGCGAGCAGTTCCGCGAACTCTGGGACAGCCACGAGGTCGGCATCCGCCCCACCCAGGTCAAGCGTTTCGCGCATCCGGAGGTCGGCATGCTGGAGCTCAACTGTCAGACGCTCCTGGACCCGGGCCAGTCTCACCGCCTCCTCGTCTACACCGCCGAGCCCGGCAGCGAAAGCTACGAGAAGCTGCAGCTACTCGCCGTCATCAGCACACAGACCATTCCCTGACCGCGACCTCGCTCGTCTTCGTTGTGGTCGAATACCAGGTGTGACGTCGCACATCCGGCGTGAGTCGCGCGATCGCGATCGGTGCCGTCGCACTCGCCGCCGCGTCGCTGCGGTATGGACCGGTCGATCCCGATGGCTTTGTCTGGTTCATGGCGTTACTCCTACTGCTGACAGGCGGCGTGCTGGTCATCGACGCGCAGCATGGTGCTTTCGGCGCGTCGTCCCGGAGTCGACCAGCAGCATGATCGCGCTGTCATGGCGAGCCACGAAGGTCCTGCCGGCACAGGTCGCCAGAACGACCGGATCTCGCCCTCGGGCCGGACCGGGCGGGCTTTTCGCGGAATGTCTGGTTCATGTAGGCGACGCCATGGCTTGCGGCGGCCGTGGCATCGGCGCGGTGCCGAACCAGATCAGAAACTCCCCGTCGAAGGCGTGGTCTCGGTCGGTCTCCGGACCGGGCTGTGGCGGAGGCCGGCCGCCGCCTCAAGCGCGCCCAGCTCGGCCTCGACGAGTTCCGGCAGCCGCGTTCCGTCCCGCACCGACTTATCCATCGTGAAACCGATGCACGCCTGGCCGTCCAGCCCGCCGAGCAGGACCGCCAGGCGTTGGCCTGCGGGGAGCGGAGGGGTGGGCAGGGCGGCGATGACCGGTCGACCGAGGATCTCCATCGGGCCGGTCAGGCCACCCGGGTTGGACGCGGTCAGCGCGAAGACGTGGGACATGATCCCGATGGACAGCGCGGCCGGTCGCAACGGCGCGGGAATCGTCCAGAGGAAGAGACGTTCCGCGACCCCCGGAGTCCCGCCCCGCTTGTGCCGGACGGTCTGCCGGTGGATCGCCTGCACGCGCCGGTGGACCGATGCCTCATCATGAGGCAGCGCGATCCGTACGGTGGTCAGGTAGTTGCTCACGTGGTCCCGCTCGGCCGCCCGGCGGGTGCTGACCGGCATCGCGGCGTGCAGCCGGCCCCGGCCCCGCCCCCGGCGCCGGCCGGGGTGGCCGGGCTGGCTGGAGCCGGGGCGTGGCCAGGCACGCAGAGCGCCGGCGAGCGCGGCCAGGAACACGTCGTTCACGGTCACCCCGTAGGCGCGGCTGATCGCCCGTACCCTGACCAGGTCCACCTCCAGCCAGGAGTGGTGCGGGCATCCCGTGGGCGCCGCCGAGAGCGGGCCGATCGTGGCCGTCCGGGCAAGCCATCCGAGTGAGTGGGCGGTGGCCCGGCAGACAGCTCGAGGGCCGGGCCGACGGTCCGGCGACATCCGTGGAAGTTCACGCTCCGATCCCGGGCCGGACAGGCCGAACAGCTTTCCCAGCACCAGGTTCAGCGCCGTCCCGTCCATCCACACGTGGCTGGCGCGGTACAGCAGGGTGAATCCGTCGCGGTGGGGGCCGTGGAGCAGCCAGAGCTGCCACGGCGGTGCGTCCAACGAGATCTCGACTGCTGACAGCCGTCCCACTGCCTCGCGTAGCCCGGTGAGCCCCGGCTCCGCGGGGAGCCGGTACTCATGGACGTGTCGGGCCGGGGTGAAATCGGCGTCCGCCATCCAGGCCAGCCGGCCCCACGTTGTCGAGGCGATCCGGTGGGTCAGCGGAGGAAAGTCGCGTGCCCGGTCCGCGACCAGCTCGCGCAACGCCTGGACTTCGGGCGCGGGGCCGTCGGCGACCAGCAGGTAACCGACCGTGAGTGGCGTTCTGGGAAATGCTCGCTGATATCCGAGTATGAGAGCATCCGTCGGAGTAAGTGGCCGGGCGGGAACGTCAGTGCCGTGACCGCGGCGTGTCGCATTCCGCTCCCGTCCATGCGCTGCTCCGCCGCTTCCCGCATAGGGGTGGCGCGCCTGGTCCGCGCGCGGGGCATGCCACCAGAAACCCGGGCGCGTCATGGCATGACGCCTTGATTGACATGGATGAGTCGTCGCGCAACTGCCACAATCGGCTCCCTGGATGGATGGGAAAAGTGGTTACGTCCGAAACGCTGTGCCGTAGTACGGTAAATTCGGTACGAGGTGGACCGTAAGCTGAACGGCAGGGCCGAACGTACGCGCGGGTCGCCGCCGGAATGCCAGGGAAACACCAGGACATGGGCCCGTTTTTTGACTGGCTTCGCTCGGATGCCTGATGCGCCGGGAGCGGCCGAGGAGTGGACAGCGGACACCGCGACCCCGCCGCAGGCGGCCGACCTGGTGCTGCGGTTACGGAAGGAACTCACCGAGCATGGTCTGGACGCGGGCACGGACACGATCGGCTGGCACCTGGCCTGCCACCACGCCACGACTTTGACAGATGACGAGGCAGAGGCTCTGCGTCTGCGTTCGGAGCTGCTGGATCAGGTGTCGGACGAGGAGCTTCCTCGGTACGCCGAGGCGCTCCGACGGCTCGGCGAATGATCTGTCTGAGGCTTCGTGAACTGCTGTACATCGCCTTCTACAGCCTCAATGGGCGCCGTCTGACGCTGACCAACGATGAGGCCCACGACCTCGTGGTGAGCATCGCGTCCGGTGTCCGGGGCTCCGGCGAGGACATCATCAAGAGTCGGTGTGCGGGTTCCTGGTGGACGTCTACTGCCTGGGCGTGAAGAACGCCTTCGGCCCTGACATCAGGACCGACGTCGAGCTGGCCCAGTTCCTGCCCGAGTACTACGCCGCCTACCCCGCTGGATGGCAGGACGTGCCGATCGGCCTCGCCGCGGACATCGTCTTCGGTGCCGTGGAGTACGCCCGAGGCCTCGGTTTCGAACCGCACGCCGACTTCGTCCGGGCCGCCGCCCAGCTCGGCGCCTGGGAAGGACCCCCAGCCATCACCTTCGGCAGAGACGGCAAGCCGTTCTACCAGTCAGGCCCATATGACAACCCCCGCAAGGTCATCGAAACCCTGGAACACGCGGTCGGCCCGCCGCCCGCCTTCGACTACCTCGTCGCCGACAGAGCGTGACAACCACGTCGCCTTCCGGCAAGCGCACGCGCTCATCTGCCGCATGCTGGCCGTTCACCGTTTCCGGATGGACAGGCGGGAGCGTTGTACAGGCACCCGAGCGGGTGCTGCGCTCCGTATGTTGAAGGTCACGCTATGGAGGTTCGCATTGGTGCTGGTCGCCAGGGATGCCCGATCTGGCCAAATGCCCAGGTCGCACCAATGGCCGCGGTGACCAGTGCCCCCGGTAGGAATCGAACCTACGACCTACCGCTTAGGAGGCGGTCGCTCTATCCACTGAGCTACGGGGGCGTCGCCCGGCGATGTTACAAGGGCGCGGGGCGGGGTCTGACGCCAGGTGGGCGGGTCCCGACGGGCGCACGAGGTCGCCCCGTGGGCCCCGGGGCCGCCCAGAAGCGGATCACGGAACCAGGCAAGCCTACGCATCCGGACGTCCTGGCGGAAGTGCCATCGGCCCCCAAGGCCGGTCGGGCTGCCGGTTGGTGGGTCTGGACGAGGTAGCCCGGGCGCGCTGCGGCCTGGTGGCGCGGCGGGAGGTGCTCAGCCGATCTGCTCGGCCATCTCCACGAGCTCCTTGCAGCGGGGGCAGATCGGGTAACGCTGCGGGTCCCGCACCGGCTCGAACTTGTACCCGCACAGGGCCGTCACGCGGCCGCCTTCGATGGAGGCGCGGACGATCTCCTCGCGGCGCGCGTAGTGGGAGTGGTCGTCCCCCTCGTCAGTGCGGGTGTCCGACGTCTCCGGCGCGATCTGAGTGGTGCTCATACTCTTGAGTGTAGGTACTCGCTCCGGTCTCGCCGACGCACCCGTGCGGCGGGGGCCGGGCGCCGCGGGAGCGCGCGGCGCCCCGTATCGACTGGTGCCGCGATGGCGGCACCGGGTGGCGATGCGGCGATGATGTTGGCGATGCCTGATGATGCTCGCTGTACCCCGCAGGGGGCTGGTCGTGTGCTGCTTCGAGACGGATGTCGGCCGCATCACTGGTAGGTGTTGCCCGGCTACGGCGCGAAGGGCCAGGTCAGAGCCTTGGTCAACAGTAGGTGCCCGAGCGGGTACCCTGGGTCGATGGGGCGTGGTTGGGCCCGTTGGTGACAACAAGGATCAGCCATACCACACACCGACACCAGGACGCAGAGGAATGTGGCTCCTCCTGTAGGGCGTTACAGCGTACTCTGGTTGCGGACGAAGGAGACCGGTGACTGGACTGATCGACAGTACCGAGATGTACCTCCGGACCCTGTACGAGCTACGGGAGGAGGGCATCACCCCGCTGCGCGCGCGCCTGGTCGAGCGCCTTCATGTGAGTGCGCCGGCGGCCAGTGAATCGACCGCGCGGCTGGCGAACGAGGGGCTTGTGGCCCTCGCGGATGACCGGACCGTGCAGTTCACGGAGAAGGGCCTGGTCAGGGCGACCGCCGTCATGCGTAAGCACCGCCTCGCGGAGCTGCTGCTGACGAAGATCATTGGTCTTGACTGGGCACTGGTTCACAACGAGGCGTGCCGCTGGGAGCATGTGATCTCGGATGAGGTCGAGGCCCGGCTGACCGTCCTTCTGGGTGATCCGAAGCGTTGCCCGTTCGGCAACGAGATCCCTGCCCCGCTGGAGACGGCGGAGCCGCCCGGTGCGGCCCCGGTGAGCATGCTCACCTCCGCCGAGCGGAACGGGGGCGGTCGCAAGGCCGTCAAGGTGAGCTGGATCTCCGAGCGCCTTCAGACCGACGAGAACGCGATGCGCACGCTTCGCGACGCGTCGGTTGTTCCCGGCGCCGAGCTCTCGCTGGACGCTCGAGGCGACCGGCTGTACATCGCCAGGCCGGGCGGTGAGGCGGAGGCGGAGATCACGCGGAACACCGCGGCCCTCGTCTACGTCGACCGCTGACCTGACGGCAGGGCCCTGGCGCGGCGTCCCCTCATGGCGGCCGCGCCAGGCGGCACGTGATGTGATCACTGATTCTGCGTCGCCGCCGAGGCGGCCACAGCGTCGCCAATCGTCAGTCGTACCCTCAGTCTTCGCAGCCATCTCCACCATCGGGCCGGGCCTTCGGGCTCGGCCCGATGGTTTTTCCCGCAGCGGATCGTGAGATGCAGGACCGGCCTATGGAGCCCTCAGGTCATCCCGGCCATCCCGGCTGCCGGCACACCGGGCCCTGACCACGAGGTCTCCTGGGCTCGGAAGCCGGAAGCCGGAAGCACCCCGCTCGCCCGCACCCCGCTCGCCCGCACCCCGCTCGCCCGCACCGGCCAGCGTGCCGGGCGCCGGTGCCGCGGAGGGGATCAGGCTCCGGGGCGTACGCCGCCCTGGAAGGACGACCACCAGACGTCCTCGATGCGGATGACCTCGCCGGTCCGCGGCGCGTGGATCATCTGGCCGCCGCCGATGTAGAGGCCCACGTGGTACAGGTCCGCGCCGAAGAAGACCAGGTCGCCGGGGATCAGTTCGGCGCGGGAGACGCGGCGGCCGGCCGTCCACTGGTCGCCGGTGTAGTGCGGGATCCCGACGCCGGCCTTGCCCCAGACCCACTGGGTGAGGCCGGAGCAGTCGAAGCTGTTCGGGCCTTCACCGCCCCAGACGTAGGGCTTTCCGAGCTGGGCGTGCGCTTCCTGGACCGCGCGGCCGAGCAGCACGGCCTGCTGGACACGCTGATCGACCGGCAGGCCGAACTGGAGCGCGAGGCCCGCGAACGGGAGGCGGCCGCGCTGCGGGCCCGCC
>NZ_JBFLUG010000069.1:0-42195 GCF_041008525.1 Parafrankia sp. FMc2
CGGGTCTCCGGCGGGTCTCCGGCGGGTCTCCGGCGGGTCTCCGGCGGGTCTCCGGCGGGTCTCCGGCGGGTCTCCGGCGGGTCTCCGGCGGGTCTCCGGCGGGTCTCCGGCGGGTCTCCGGCGGGTCCCGATTACCCGGCCCCGGCCAGCCGCAGTGGGGCGGGCGGGGCCGGAGCACCGTCGCCCGCCCGCACTCCCCTACCGCGCGGTGACCGGATTCGTCAGCGTGCCGATGCCGTCGACCGTGACGGCGGCCGTCTGCCCGGCCCGCATCGGCCCCACCCCGGCGGGCGTGCCGGTCAGCAGCACGTCACCGGGGAGCAGCGTCATCGCTCGCGACATGAAGGCGATGAGCGTGGGCACGTCGTGCAGAAGGTGCCTGGTCCGCGAGTCCTGGCGGACCTCGCCGTCCAGCGTCGTCCGCAGGGCCAGGTCGGACGGGTCGAGCTCGGTCTCGATCCACGGCCCGAGCGGGCAGAAGGTGTCATGGCCCTTGCCACGGGTCCACTGGACGTCCGCCGCCTGCTGATCCCGGGCGGTGACGTCGTTGGCGCAGGTGAACCCGAGAACGACCGACAACGCCCGCTCCACCGGAACGTCCCGGCACAGCCTGCCGATGACGATGGCCAGTTCGCCCTCGTAGTCCACCCGCTCGGTGTCGGGGGGGAGCACGATCGGGTCGCCGGGGCCGGCCACACTGGTCGAGGGCTTCAGGAACAGCACCGGGCCCGCCGGCGGCTCGCCGCCCATCTCACGCGCGTGGTCCGCGTAGTTCTTCCCGATGCAGAGAATCTTGCTGGGCAGGACGGGAGCCAGCAGCCGGACCTCGGCCAGCGGCCGCCGCACCCCGGTGAACGTGAACGGCGCGAACGGATGGGGCGTGATCCCAGCCACAATCGCGGTCCCCTCCTCTGGAGACCCCTCCACCACGCCGAATGCCGGCTCTGACCCGTCAGTGAACCTCGCTATACGCACTGGGCGACCGTACCGACCGCGCCGCGCATCCGGTCCACCCGGCGACACACCGGACACGGACGGAACAGGCCCGGCCGGACGCCGGTGCCGAAACGGGCCGCCCGTCCGGCGTCCGCGTTCCGGGCCGGACAAGGTCCGGTGCACCACTGCCGGGAGGGGACGCCGAGAATCAGGCAGGATTGCCGGGTAAGGGCCAGCGCCCGGTCGAGGACGGCGTGGCCCGCCAGGTACCGGCCTGCTCTGGAAGGAGCACGATGACCGAGATCGACTCGACCCCCGTCTACGAGATTGGCGCGCCCGAACCCAAGCCCATCGACGAGGAGCTCAGCGTCCAGCTCGGCCATCTCGCCGAGGACGCCATCCTGCGCGGCAAGCCAAACGGCGACGAGCGCTGCGACAACTGCCTCTACTACCTCGACACCGACAAGGACATCACCTACTGCTGGCACCCGAAGCTGCGGATCCTCGTCGGCGGCGACTGGTGGTGCCAGTGGTGGGAGGAGATTCCGGACGAGGACTGATCACTCTGGATGTCCGCACCCTGGACGTCCGGCCCCGGGGTCGCGGTCGCGGCCTCGGGGCGCTGGCCTCGGTCCGACTCGCCGTCCCGGCCGGGGGTGGTGGTGAACGGCCGGCGCAGCCACAGGTCGCGCAGAATGTCCGTCGCCGCCACGGTGACCAGGCCGCGCGCCCCGTCGAGGATCTCGGCCATTTCCGGCTCCTGGGCGCCGCGGTCCGCCGCGTGCGTCAGCTCCTCCGACTCGTGGCAGGCCGCCTCGACCAGCCAGCCCCGCTCCGTCGCCGCTGACAGCAGCCCGAGAAGGTCCGGGCGAGCGTCCGGCAGACGGCTCGCCAGCCGCTGGCGCAGCGCCCACAGCGCGGCCCGATCCGCGGTACGCCCCCAGGTCACCCTGATGAACCGGCCCTCACCCACCACCACCGGGACAGTCGTGACCGGGGTAGTCGTCACCGGGACGGGTGCCACCGCACCGGCCGCCTCGCTGACCAGGTGGACGTGGGGATGGTCGGTCGTCGTCACACCATCGAGCAGCCCGCCGAGCCGCTCCCAGAAGGATTCCGCGGGCCGGCCGGGGCCGCCGATGTCGAACAGGCCGACGAACATTCCGCCGCCCGACATTCCGGCGATGGCACCGGGCCGAGCCGGGCCGCCTGGCCCCTCGCCGGCCCCCCGTGCCAGCTCACAGCGCAGCGCGCGGGTGTCCCCCACCCGCCCCCGGATCGCCCTCAGCAGCATCGCCACCTCCCCCCGTGACGGCGAGACTACGACGCGCCACCATGGCGAGCCACCTCACACCGACGGACCATGCCACCGGAGGGTGTGAACGGGCGGTGCGCCCGAGCGGTGCCGCTGGAAGGAGCTGGTTCAGGCCTCCGGCGCCAGCGGCACGACGTCGAACGGCAGCTCGCCCTCGCCCGTTCCGGGGTCGGCCGGAGCGGCTTCCGCCGGTGCCGCCGAGGCGGGGTCCGCCTGCGCCCGCAGCGCTCCGGCGACGTCCCCGAGGCCCGTCCGCGCGTCGGCGGCGATCTCGCCGATCCGGATCGCGACGGCGAGCCGGTCGAGGAACCGCGCGAGTTCCACCGGGGTCCGCACGGCCCCGTCGCCCACGGGCAGCGTGGCCAGCAGGTCGGTGGCAGCCGTCGGGGTGATGCGCCCGGTGTCGCGGTAGGTCTCCAGCCGACGCCGGAGGCTGGCCAGCGTCGACGGCGCACCCGCGAAGTCCGCCGCGTCGATGCCGGCGACCCGGGCACGGGCCTCGACCGGCGGGCAGTCCGGACCACCCGGCACCACCCGGACGACCACGTCGAACGGGCCCCGGTCGGACGCCCGACCGATCGCGAGCCCGTCGATCCTGCCCAGCGAGTGGATCTCGTCGCCCTCCGGAAACATGCGGGCACTCAGCGCCGTCGCCACCGTCGCGCCTGCCTTGTCGAGCAGGCTGAGCTCGATGGTCACGGTCCGGTCCGCGGTGCCGCCGACCCGGGCGCGGACGTCCAGCGACTCGAAGTTCGACCCGGTCAGCAGGTCGCCTCCGACACCGCTGGCGCTGATGGAGCCCCCGTCGACGACCGGTGTCACGCAGCCACCGCCAGCCGGGTCGGCGAGCGGCGTCAGGGCTGTCACCTCGAAAGGCTGATCGGTCGCCAGGTTCTCGGACCCCTCGCCCGCCGCGCCGCCGTCGGCCTCCGCCGTGCTGGCGGCGGGGTCGGCACCCAGGCTGGAGACCACCGTCGGGCCGACCGCGTACCAGGCCGCCCAGCCCAGCACCGAGCGGATGTAGGCGTCCGAAGGGTTGTACGAGCGCACCGCCGCCAGGACGTTGTCCGGAATGCGCAGGTCGCCCGAACGGCACAGCAGGTCTGCCGCGGCAAGCGCCGCGTCGTCGATGTCGTTCGGGTCGGCGCGGCCGTCCCCGTCGGCGTCCCGACCGGCCCAGCGCCACACCGGCGGGGTGAACTGCATCGGGCCGACCGCGCGGTCCAGCTCACTGTCGCCGTCGAGCCAGCCGTCGTCGGTGTCGCGGATGTGGAACCTGCCCGCCGAGCCGTCGAGACGCGGGCCGACGACTGTCGGTGCCACCCTGCCGTCGGGGCCGATCTCCGCGCCCCTGCCATGACCGGACTCGATCGCGCCGAGACCCGCCAGTACCGACCAGTGGAGGAAGCAGCCGGGCTGTTCGGCCTTCAACCGATCAGCGGCGTCGGTGTACGCCACCAGCACGCGGGACGGGATCGTCGAGGCCTCCGCGCCCGACCCGGGCGGGGTCGCGAGCGGTTCGTTCGGGACGGTGCTGCCGGCCGCCGGGCCGGGCGCCTGCGTTCCGGCCGCGGCGGTACCGGTTCCGGCGGTACCGCCGGTGGCGACAACCGCCAACCCGTCACGGACGGGCAGCCGGACCTGCCCCGAGGCCCCGACGACGCCCGCCAGGTCCGCCACGGTCGCGCTCCCGAAGGCCGCTCCGTCCTCAGGCAGGATCTCGTCCTGGTCGATCCGCCCGTTGACCGGGCCGGTCAGCTGCCAGGGGGCGGCGGCGGGGGCCGGGCCCGCCACCGCGGTCACCGCCAGGGCCAGCGCCGCCGCGCCCAGGCCGAACTTCGCCAGTGCCCAGGAGCCCCGCCGGGTGCCGGCGCGCCGAGCGGTCGGCCCACCGGCCAGATCAGCTCTGGCGGCGCTGCCCGCTCTGCCTGCTCTGTCGGTGCTGCCCGCTCTGTCGGTGCTGCCCGCTCGGCTGGCCTCTCCCGCCCTGCCGGCGCTGCCGGCCCTGCTCGCCCGGCCGGCGCCGCCCAGCCGGCCTGCGCGGCCCGTCCGGCGCGATCCGGTCACTCGGCGCGCCCCGGACGGGGGGTCGACCCAGCCGGCGCCCGACGTGGCCGGCGACGCGGACGATCGATGTGCCCCGGTCCGACGGGCACCAGCTCCACGGCGGGGAGTGCGGCTCATCGCCGGCTCCCCCGCATGCGGCCGCTCCTGGTCTGGCGCATCATCGCCGGACACCGCGACACGGCCGTCCCCTCTCCTCGGCCTTCAGAGCCGAGCTCGCATCTCGCCGCCGGATCCGAGCCGGGCACCCTGATCGCCTGTTATGCGACGGATGCCTCGGATGACCGGAAGCGTCGCGGTCAGCGTAGCCGGCACCAAAGGATGGCCGGGCAGGGTTGGCGTCAGCGGAGAAATCTTTGACAGGACGGGCGCACGCCGCATGGTTCGCGTTGACGATGTTGATCGCCCGATGTGGACGGACGTGCCTCACCCGGCAGGCCGCAGGCGGGCGAAGCCGGTCAGACGGCGTCGGGGTCCGGGCGCTCGCCCTGCCGGCGCAGGCCGTAGGTGACCGCGTCCTGAAGCGCCACCCAGGAGGCTGCGATGATGTTCTCGTCGACACCGATGGTGTCCCAGCGACCGCGGCCGTCGCTGGTCTCGACCAGGACGCGGGTGACCGCGCCGGTGCCGTGGCGCCCGTCGAGAATGCGCACCTTGTAGTCGACCAGGTCCAGGTCCGCCAGGCCCGGGTAGGCCTTCTCCAGGGCCGCCCGCAGCGCGGTGTCGAGCGCGTTGACCGGGCCGTTGCCCTCAGCGGTCGAGACGTGCCGCTCGCCGTGCGAGTGGACCTTCACCGTGGCCTCGCTGACGACCTCGCCGCCGGCCCGCTGCTCGACGATGACCCGCCAGGATTCGAGCGTGAAGTAGCGCTCGCGCCCCGACACCTCGTCGAGCAGCACCAGCTCGAAGGACGCCTCGGCGGCCTCGTAGGAGTAGCCGGCGGCCTCGCGGTCCTTGACCAGCTCCAGCACCCGGCCGAGGGCTTCCCGCTCGCCGGAGAGATCCAGGCCCATCTCGCGGCCCTTGAGCTCGAGGGTGGCGCGGCCGGCCAGTTCGGATACCAGCATCCGCATGTCGTTGCCGACCTCGGCCGGGTCGATGTGCTGGTACATGTCCGGGTCGACCTTGACCGCGCTGGCGTGCAGACCGGCCTTGTGCGCGAACGCGCTCGCCCCGACGTAGGGCCGGCTGCTGTTCGGTGCCGAGTTGGTGACCTCGTCGATGGCGTGCGAGACCCGGACGAGCTCCCGGAGCCGCCCAGCCGGCAGGACCTGGCGGCCCAGCTTGGTCTCCAGACCGGCGATCACGCTGAACAGGTTCGCGTTGCCGCAGCGCTCGCCGTACCCGTTCGCGGTGCCCTGCACGTGGGTCGCGCCGGCCTCGATCGCCACCAGGCTGTTCGCGACGGCGCAGGCGGCGTCGTCGTGGCAGTGGATGCCCAGGCGCGCGCCGGTGCTCTCCAGCGCGGTGGCGACGACGTCACCGATGCGGGTCGGGAGCATGCCGCCGTTGGTGTCACACAGCACCACGACCTCGGCGCCGGCCTCGGCGGCCGTGCGCACCATTTCCAGCGCATAGTCGGCGTCGGCGCGGTGGCCGTCGAAGAAGTGCTCCGCGTCGACGAACACCCGCTTGCCCTCGGCGGTCAGGTACCGCACAGTGTCGCGGATCATCGCCAGGTTCTCGGCGGGAGTCGTCCGCAGCGCGCGCTCGACGTGCCGGCGGTCCGCCTTCGCCACCAGGCAGACGACCGCCGTGCCGGCGTCCCGCAGCGCGGCGACCTGCGGATCGTCACCGACGGCCTTGCTGGCCCGCCGGGTCGAGCCGAACGCGGTCAGCAGCGCGCCACGCAGGTCCAGCTCGGTGCGGGCGCGGCGGAAGAACTCCGCGTCCTTCGGGTTGGAACCGGGCCAGCCGCCCTCGATGAAGCCGACTCCGAGCTCGTCGAGGTGGCGGGCGACGACGAGCTTGTCGGCCACTGACAGGGACAGGCCCTCCTGCTGGGTGCCGTCCCGCAGCGTCGTGTCGTAGATGTGCAGCGACTCACGGTCGAAGGGGGGCGCGTGCTCCTCGCCGACGGCGCCAGCGGAGTGCGCGCCGGCCGGAGCGGAGCTTGTCGTGGCTGGGACGTCGTGGGGCACAGCTGGACCTCTCGCTGGAACCGTGTCTGGCCGTCACGCGCCCGGTCTCCCTGGTCAGTGACCGGAACGCGTGACGGGGACGGGTTCGCCGCCAGAGCCCGACCCTATGACGTAACACACCGGACATAAAGCAAGTGTGGCGCGCGCCATGTGTCGCGTGACCTGCGTGTTCCCTCTTCGGGACGCCCCGTGCCGCGAGCGACTGGACCCGTACCCGACCCCCACGCTACGCACACCCGCCGGCCACGCGGCCGGCGGGCCGCCTACCCGATCCCGCCGACCCCGCCGAGCGCACCGGATCCCGCCGCAACGGGCACCGCCACCGGCCGGCTCACCCGGGCCTGCTCACCCGGACCGACCCGCCTGGTGCGGCTCAGTCGCCGGCGAACCGACGCAGGCGGTCGACCTGCATGATCGTGATGGTCTGCCCCTCGGACAGGATCCATGCCCTGCGCTCGAACTCGCGCAGCGCCTGGTTGACCGACTGGCGCGAGCCGCCGAGCAGCGAGGCGATCTCGGTCTGGGTGAGCCCCAGCTCGATCACCGGGCGGCCGGCCTCCCGCATCCGCATGAGCAGGAGCTTCGCGACCCGGCGCGGCAGGTCGAGGAACACCAGGTCCGCGTTGGCGCCGGTGAGCCGGCGCACGTGCGCGACCAGTGCCCGGATGAGCTGCTCGGCGACCGCCGGGCGTTCCCGGACCAGCTCCCAGACGGCGTTGCGTTCCAGCACCAGCGCGGTGCTCGGTTCCAGCGCCTCGACGCTCGCCGACCTTGTCCCGGCCTCGACGATGTTGAGCTCGCCCAGGGTCTCGCGCGGGCCGGCGATGTTCAGGACGTGGTCACGGCCGTCGTCAGCCTTGGTGAGGACCTTCAGCCGTCCGGAGGCGACCACGAGGAGGGTGTCGGCGGGCTCGCCCTCCGTGAAGACCACCTGACCTCGGCGGAACCGCCTCGTCACGGACCGGCTGGCCAGCCGTAGCAGGTCCTCCTCGTCGAGTTCCTTCAGCAGCGTGGTCCCCCGCAGCAGGGTGACCGCCTCAGTGTCGTGCATGCCCGTGAACGTAGCGCCGCACGGGGATCCGATGCGGCGCAGATCCCCGAGTCGGCCAATTCATCGCCGCACGGTCACACAGCGACCACATCTCGTCGCGAGATGTTCGCCGTCGAGACCGGTCACACCTCGACCCGCTGCCGGCTCCAGCAGCGCACCACATCGCGCATCGAGAGCACACCCTCGACCTCCGCTCCGGAGGTGATGATGAGGTGACGGAAGCCGCCACGCAACATCACCGCGGCGGCCTCGTCGAGCGACCAGTCGCGGTCGGCCACCACCACGTCCCGGGTGAGATGGTCACCCACGACCTCGGTGTCCGGGCTCTGCCCGGCCGCGACCGACCGCAGGACGTCGCGCTCGGTCAGAATGCCGAAGCCCTGGCCCTCGCTGTCGAGGACGACGGCCGCGCCGACCTGGCGGGCGGCCATCATCCGGGACGCCTGCCGCAGCGTGTGCCCTGGCCCCACCACCAGGACCAGAGCGCTCATTCCATCCGAAACCCGCATGACGGCCTCCCGAACCGGCTCCCGACGCTTGTGCGTTCGTGAAACGACTACAGGAGACGGTAGGCGGCCAAGGTCGGGTTGGCCAGAGCACACGCCCGACGAGATCAGCCGCGCCGTGACCGGGGACGCGCTCGGCACGGCGGCGGCTGGCTGGAGCGCCTCAGCCCACCAGCTCGTTCCAGTCCTTGTACCGGTCGAGCTCCCCGCGGGTGGCCTGGTGGAAGATGTCGATGATCTCCCGGGTGACCGGGCCGGGCCGGCCCGCGCCGACGCGGCGGTCGTCCACCTCGGAGATGGGAACGATCTCGGCCGCCGTGCCGGTGAAGAACGCCTCGTCGGCCAGGTAGAGGTCCGTCCGCACGATGTGCTGTTCCAGCACCTCGTACCCCTGGTCGGCCGCGATCTGCATGACCGACGCCCGGGTGATGCCGCCGAGCGGGCCGTCGCTGAGTGGCGGGGTGATGACCCGCCGGCCGGAGACGATGAAGACGTTCTCCCCCGAGCCGTCGGCGATGTGACCGTTCGGGCTGGTCATGATCGCCTCGTCGTAGCCGGCCTTGATGGCCGCCACCTTCGCCAGCGAGGAGTTCAGGTACTGGCCGGACGCCTTCGCGGCCGGTGGGATGATGTTCGCGTCGTTGCGGCGCCAGGTCGAGATCGTCGCCCGGGCACCGTTGCGCTCGGCGTCCTCGCCGAGGTAGGAGCCCCAGGGCCAGACGGCGATCATGATCTCGACCGACGAGGGCAGCGGGTTGAGCCCCATCTCGCCGTAGCCGAGGTAGATCAGGGGGCGGATGTAACAGGCCTCCACGCCGTTCTCGACGATGGTGTCCTTCGTCGCCTGGATGACCTCCTCCTGCGAGAAGGTCGGCTCCATCATGTAGATCTTGGCGCTTCGGTACAGGCGGGCGATGTGATCGGTGAGCCGGAAGACCGCACTGCCGGCGGACGTCGAGTAGGCCCGGATGCCCTCGAACACGCCCCACCCGTAGTGGAGGGTCGGGTTGAGCACGTGGATGCGGGCGTCGTCCCAGTCGACGAACTCGCCGCTCATCCAGATCTTCGAGGTGGGGGTAATCGGCATGACAGCTCCAGAACGGGCTACCTCAGGGCGCACATGAGCGCGCAGGCGAACAGGGTGACGAACAGTCAGAGATGACGAAACTGCCGATCGTCGCCGTGGTCAGGCCCTGTCGGCTGCCGTCGTACCGGATCTACGGCTCCATCCGAGGATAGCCGGTGGACGACCGTTGGGAAAACGACCAACCAGACGGCGGGGAGCACCCGGCTCCCCGCCGCGGCCCGCGGGTCTCCCCGCGGCGGCCAGGGGGTCAGCCCGCGGCGCGCGCGGCCAGCTCCTCGCCGACCTCGCGGGTCGACCGGCGGCCACCGCCCGACGAGGCCCGCTCGGCCAGCGAGGCGGCGACGGCGGCATCCACCCGGGAGGCCTCCGCCGTGTGCCCGAGGTGCTCGAGCAGCAGCGCCACCGACGCCACCGTGGCGGTCGGGTCGGCGACGCCCTGGCCGGCGATGTCGGGCGCGCTGCCGTGCACCGGCTCGAACATGCTCGGGTGGGCACCGGAGGGGTCCAGGTTCCCGCTGGCCGCGAGCCCGATACCGCCGGCGATGGCCGCGCCGATGTCGGTCAGGATGTCGCCGAACATGTTGTCCGTGACGACGACGTCGAAGCGGCCGGGGTCGGTGACGAAGAACATCGACGCCGCGTCGACGTGCTGGTAACCGACCTCGACGCCCGGGAACTCCGCGCCGACCTCGGCCACCGTGCGGGACCACAGGTCGCCCGCCTTGGTCAGGACGTTGTTCTTGTGCACCAGGGTGAGGTGCGCGCGGGGGCGGCGGCTCGCCCGGGCGAAGGCGTCGCGGACGACGCGCTCGACGCCGAACCGGGTGTTGACGCTCTCCTCGGTCGCCACCTCGTGCGGCGTGCCGCGGCGCAGCGTGCCGCCGGCGCCGGCGTACGGACCCTCCGTGCCCTCCCGCACCACGATCATGTCGATGGTGGGGTCACCGGCCAGCGGCGTCGTCACTCCCGGGTAGAGCCGCACCGGCCGCAGGTTCACGTGGTGGTCGAGCTCGAAGCGCAGCCGCAGCAGCAGCCCGCGCTCGAGCACCCCGCTGGGAACCCCCGGGTCGCCGACCGCTCCGAGCAGGATGGCGTCGTGGCCGCGCAGCTCGTCGAGGACGCTGTCCGGCAGGGTCTCTCCGGTCCGGTGCCAGAGCCGGGCGCCCAGTTCGTACTCGGTCGTCTCGACCTTGGGGTAAACGGCGCGCAGCACGCGCAGCCCCTCTGCCACAACTTCCGGACCGATTCCGTCGCCGCCTATGACCGCAAGCCTCATGAGCCCCGACTGTAGCCGGCCGTTCCCGACCCACCTGGCCGGGCCGACCTGCCCGTCACCCTCTGTGCGCCGTCCGGCTCCCAGCATCCCCGAGCCCCTCCGACGCCTGCTCCAGGCACTGCCGGCCGGACCGGCCACATAATCTGACATTCCGTTGGACGAGTGCGCTGCATAGGCGTCCAGCGACGCACCGGCCTACGCGGAAGACCACATTGGGCACGGCTCACATCAACGAAAACCCAATCATCCGGACGTCAAAAAATGCGCCTCAGACAAGATTCGGACCACGGCCGTCGCACAGCGCCTCAACTCCACGGCGTCACCATGCCCACGACGCGCTAAAAGTGATAGGAAATAAACAACATCACTGATGCGACGTGCGGCGACACGAGGGGGTGCACGGCGCATGGGTTCTCAGCGCCTGACCAGTGAGCGTCCCACGGACACCGGGCCGCCGGTGGCCCAGGTGACAGTCAGCCACGAGGGCACCTCCGGCCTGGGCGGCGCCCAGCCGAGAGCACGTCCGCATCCGGCGGCGCCCCTGCCCGCCCGCCCGGACATCGACCGCCTGCTCGCCGACCCGGACGCTCCAAACCTTGTCTTCCAGCCAATTGTGGACCTGCGCCGCGGGGTCATCGCAGGCTACGAGGCGTTGGCCCGGTTCGGTGACGACCCGCGCAACGCCCCACCTCTGGTCTTCGCCGAGGCCGACCGGCGCGGGCGCGGCGCCGAGCTGGAGGCACGGGTACTACGCACGGCGATCTCGGCCCGTGACCATCTTCCGGACCGTTGCTTTCTTGCCGTCAACGTCTTCCCGCATCTCCTTTCCGACCCCGAGATCGAGGCGGTCTGGCGGCGCGCGGATCTCTCCCGCATCGTTCTGGAGCTGAACGAGGCGGTGGCGATCGACTGTTCCCCCGGCCTGGCCGTGACCTCGCAGGAGCTACGGAACCGAGGCGCCTTCATTGCGATGGACGACGTCGGCTCCGGCTATGCGGGACTGCGCCAGCTCACGCACATCCGGCCCGATTTCGTGAAACTGGACGGATCGCTGGTCACCAACATCGATGACGACCAGGTGAAGATCGCGCTCACCGAACTCGTCGGCGGGTTCGCCAGCCGTCTCAACGGGTGGCTCATCGCCGAGGGTGTCGAGCGGGTCGAGGAACTCACCATGCTCATCGCGCTGGGGGTGCCCCTCGGGCAGGGCTATCTCCTCGGGCGGCCGTCCGCGCGCTGGCAGTCCCTGGACCCGGCGGTCGCCCGTCGGATCCAGACGATCTCGAAGCGGGCCGACCGCTCCGCGCACATCGTCAGTCTGATGGAGCCGGCCCAGATCTCGACCGGAGACCACGGGCACTGCACCGACAACGCGACCTGCCCGCCGTGCGCGCATGCCCCGGCAGCCGCCCTGCCAGGAGGACCCGACGCCGCCGGCAGGGCCACCATCATCGTCAGCAACCGCTGCCGCCCCGTCGCGTTGCGACTCCCCACCGGCCCCGGTACCGGCCCCGGTGGCGGTGGCAGTTCCAGCGGCGGCAGCCCGGACGGCCGGTGGATTCCCACCTCGCTGTTCGCCCTGCCGGACGAACCCGTCACCGAGGTGGCGCGCAGGGCCATGACCCGTCCCCGCGGGTGCCGGTTCGACCCGGTGATAATCGTGACCGAGATGGGACGACCCCTCGGCCTGGTACGGATGGAGCGGCTGATGCTGCGTCTCGCGGAGCTGTCGGCGGTATGAGGCGGAACCGGTTCTGGACAGCGCAGGCCCTGATGGGCCCCCGCCCCGCCGGCGACGCGGCGGGGCGCGTCCGCGAGGTCACGGTGGTGCGTCCCGTGGCCATGAAGGAGTTCTACTGCGGCGCCATCATCCACGGCTGTGAGACCCGCCTGGTCGCCGCCGGCGAGGAGGAGATCCTCGCCGCCGTCGACACCCACGCCCGGGTCGACCACGGGATGACCGACGTTCCCGAGGACCTGGTCGAACAGGTCCGCCGTGGCATCAGGAACGTCCGGCCGGCCGCGTACAACGACTGACCGGCCGCCGGGCGGGCGAACCTGCCACCCGCCTGGCCGGCCGACGCGTCAGCTGTTCCTGGCCGCCCGGTTGACCGCGCTCACGACGGCACGCATCGAGGCGGTCACGATGTTCGGGTCGATCCCGACCCCCCAGAGCACGGCATCGCCGACCGCGACCTCCAGGTAGGCGGCGGCCCGGGCATCAGCCCCGGAACCCAGCGCGTGCTCGTTGTAGTCCAGCACCCGTACCGGCAGCCCACGCTCGGACAGCGCCGCGACGAAGGCGTCGATCGGGCCGTTGCCGCTACCGCTGATGGCCGTCTCGACGCCGTGCAGGCGGACCGAGACCGTCACCTCGTCCCGCTCGCCGCTCGCCGCCGTGGTCCGTGAGCCGAGCAGTTCCAGCGGTGCGCCCGGGTCGCCGCCCTCCGGGCGGTACTCCTGGCCGAAGATCTCCCACAGCTGCTCGGCGGTGACCTCGCCACCGGTGTCGTCGGTGTACCGCTGGACCACGCCGGAGAACTCGATCTGCAGCTTGCGCGGCAGGTCCAGCGCGAACTCCGACTTCATCAGGTACGCCACACCGCCCTTGCCCGACTGGCTGTTCACCCGGATGACGGCCTCGTAGGTGCGGCCGACGTCCTTCGGGTCGATGGGCAGGTACGGCACCTCCCACAGTGTCTGCCCGGTGCGCTCCATCGCCTCGAAGCCCTTCTTGATGGCGTCCTGGTGGGAGCCGGAGAAGGCGGTGTAGACGAGGTCGCCGCCGTAGGGGTGGCGGGGGTGCACCGGCAGCTGGTTGCAGTACTCCACCGTGCGGCGCACGCCGTCGATGTCCGACAGGTCGATCATCGGGTCGATGCCCTGGGAGAACAGGTTCATCCCCAGAGTGACCAGGCAGACGTTGCCGGTGCGCTCGCCGTTGCCGAACAGGCAGCCCTCCACCCGGTCGGCGCCGGCCATGACACCCAGCTCGGCCGCGGCGACCGCGCAGCCCCGGTCGTTGTGCGGGTGCAGCGACAGCACCACCGCGTCACGGCGGGTCAGATTGCGGCTCACCCACTCGATCTGGTCCGCGTAGACGTTCGGCGTCGACATCTCCACCGTCGCGGGCAGGTTGAGGACGACGGGGTTCTCCGCGGTGGGCTCCCAGACGTCCATCACCGCCTCGCAGACCTCGACGGCGTAGTCCAGTTCGGTGCCGGTGAACGACTCGGGGCTGTACTGCCAGCGGACGTCCGTCCCGTCCAGCAGCTTCTCGGCGTACTGGGCACACCAGCGTGCGCCCTGCACCGCGATCTCGGTGATGCCGGGCCGGTCGAGCCCGAAGACGACCCGGCGCTGCAGGGTCGACGTCGAGTTGTACAGGTGGATCAGCGCGCGGTCGGAGCCGATCAGCGAGCTGGCGGTGCGCTCGATCAGCTCCTCGCGTGCCTGGGTGAGGACCTGGATGGTGACGTCGTCAGGGATCAGGTCGCCCTCGATCAGCTGCCGGACGAAGTCGAAGTCGGTCTGGCTCGCCGCGGGGAAACCGACCTCGATCTCCTTGTAGCCCATCGCGACCAGCAGCTCGAAGAGCTGCATCTTGCGCGTCGGCGTCATCGGGTCGATCAGGGCCTGGTTGCCGTCACGCAGGTCGACGCTGCACCAGCGCGGGGCGCGGGTGATCGTGGCGTTCGGCCAGGTGCGGTCCGGCAGCGCGACCGCCGGGAACGGGCGGTACTTCTCGATGGGCATGCCGGATGGCTGCTGCGGTGTGATCACTGCTCCTGCTTTCTCGGAAGAGCGGCCCGGCCCGCCGCCGAACGGGAGCCGGTGCTGACGCACGAGAACTCCGCGACGGGGAAGCCAGCCACTAGTCCGGATCAGGCCCCGCCGCGGCACCTAAGAAGCAGTAGCGCACGCATCGCCGGATCAGCTTACCCGATGCCGCGACCGACAGGCCCGGATCGGCGGTCAGCTGCGGACGATGCCGGGCGGCGCGAACCGCCCGCTGTCCGGGAGCAGGTCGTCCGCACGGATCGTGCAGATGATGCTGGTGACACCACGCTCCCAGCTCGCCTGGTCCGGACGCACCGAACCGACGACACGGTGCGGGGCCACATCGAGCCCACCGACGTAGTCGCGCAGGGACTCCGCGCAGACATCCGCCGCCGCCGCGCCCAGCCTGGCCGCACCGGGCCAGCTGCCGAACCGGGCGGAGAGATCGACGATCCGGGTGATCTCGTCGAGGTGCGGCTCCGTGCACGCCACCGGCCTCGGTGCGGGTGCGTCCCCGGAGCCGGGGATGGCCAGCGGCGTCACGGACGCCACAGCCCAGGTCAGGCAGTCGCCGACGGCCAGGGAGCGGAACACGTCCGGGGCGAGGGCGAAGCCGCCGGGAGCACCCAGCGCGGGGTCGACCGCCCGGCCCCCCATCGGCGATGACGTACTCGACGCGAGACCGCTGGTCGCCCGGGCGAGTCCGTCGGCGGCGGCCGCGGACGCCAGCCCGGTGCCGTCGGCGCTGATCCCGGACGGGGGGAGCGGTGTCGACGCGACCGGCACGCCCCGGGCGGTGTGGCGCAGGGCGACGAAGGTGAGACTGATCATCCCCACCGCGAGCGTGAGGACCGCGAGCACCCAGGTCAGGCGCCGGGCCCTCGGTGCCGGGCGGGGCGGGGCCACGAAGAGCCGGTAGACCAGACCCTGCAGGCCACGGGGTGCCGGCACGACCCCGCACCGCGACCCCCGGGCCAGCGACATCTGGCCGGTGCGCTCTCGGGCTGACGGCTCCAGGAAGCGCGCCGACCGGACGAACCGCTCGTCAAGCCGCACATCCTCGAACGGATCCGGGTGCTGCGAGGCCATGTCTGCCACGGTAACGCCAGCAGGCGCCGCGAGCGGCGCTTCCGGCCAACGATCACTCACATCGGCCCGAGTCACCCCCAGCCGATACAAAGACCCCGATTCCGGCCCTCGGAGCCTCGCCGTGGGCGCGGGGCGACGTCAGGGCGAGTCAGGGCGACATCAGGGTGCCCCGGGCGGCAACCCGCCCGGGGCAGGCGGGCCGTCAGCCGACCGAGATGCTCACCGCGCGCGCGTACGGCGCACCGATGATCTTTGCGATCTCGCTCAGGATGTCGGGCGCCACAGCGTCGTCCAGCGACAGCGACATGAGTGCGTCGCCGCCGGCGCTAAGCCGGCTGACCTGCGCGTTCGCGATGTTGATGTGCGCCTCGCCAAGCAGCGCGCCCACCGCGCCGACGATCCCCGGGCGGTCCTCGTAGCGGAAGAACGCCAGGTGGTCCTCGGGGCGGATGTCCACCTCGAAGCCGTCGATCGCCGTGATCTTCTCGACCTGCCGGGAGCCGACCAGGGTGCCGCTGACCGAGACAGTGGTGCCGTCGGGCAGTGCCCCGCGCACGGTGACGAGGTTGCGGTAGTCGGGGCTGTCCTCCGAGGTCTCCAGCGTGACCTCGACGCCGCGCTCCTTGCCGATCAGCGGCGCGTTCACGTAGGTGACCTGCTCGGCCACGATGTCGGTGAAGACACCCTTGAGCACCGCCAGCTGGAGCACCGACACGTCGTGCACGGCGATCTCGCCGCGCACCTCGACGGTGATCGCCGCGGCGACCCCGGAGGCCAGACCGGAGAAGAGCTGGCCGAGCTTCTCGGCGAGCGGCAGGCCGGGCCGCACGTCCTCGGCGACGACCCCACCGGCCTGCACGTTGACGGCGTCGGGGACGAACTCGCCGCTGAGCGCGAGGCGCACCGACTTCGCCACCGCCAGGCCCGCCTTGTCCTGCGCCTCCTGCGTCGAGGCACCCAGGTGCGGGGTGACGACCACGTTCTCCAGGCCGAACAGCGGCGAGGAGGTGGTCGGCTCCTTGGCGTAGACGTCGATACCGGCGCCGCCCACCCGGCCGGAGCGGACCGCGTCGGCGAGCGCTGTCTCGTCGACCAGCCCGCCGCGGGCGGCGTTGACGATGATCGCGCCCGGCTTCACCCGTGCCAGCTGCTCCGCGCCGATCAGGCCCAGCGTCTCCGGCGTCTTCGGGAGGTGGATCGTGATCACGTCGCTGGTGGCGAGGAGCTCGTCCAGGTCGACCAGGCGCACGCCGAGCTGGGACGCGCGGGCGACCGAGACATAGGGGTCGTAGGCGAGGATGGTCATGCCGAACGCGGCGAGGCGCTGCGCGACCAGGACGCCGATGCGACCCAGCCCCACGACGCCCGCGGTCTTCTCCGTCAGCTCGACGCCGACGTACTTCGACCGCTTCCACTCGCCGTTCACGAGGGCGCCGTGCGCCGCCGGCACCCGGCGGGCAACCGAGAGCAGCAGGGCGACGGCGTGTTCGGCGGCGCTGACGATGTTCGACTGCGGCGCGTTCACCACCATGACACCGCGGCTGGTCGCGGCCGGGACGTCCACGTTGTCCAGGCCGATGCCGGCCCGGGCGACGACCTTCAGCTTCGGAGCCGCGGCGAGGGCCTCGGCGTCGATCCTGGTGGCCGAGCGGATGAGCACCGCGTCGACGTCGGCCAGCGCTGGCAACAGTGCGGATCGGTCCGCCCCGTCGACGTGGCGGATCTCGAAGTCCCCGGAGAGGACCTCCAGCCCGGCCGGTGAGAGCTCCTCGGCGACGAGTACGACGGGCACGGTCTGCTCCTAGTAGCAGGCTCGCCGCCGGCCACCGATGAGGGACGCAGCGGCGTTGGCCGTGCTGCGCCACAGCCCGGGCGGACGACGACGGTGTCGAATCAGGTGGGCGTCGAATCAGGTGGGTGATGTCGAATCAGGTGGGCGTACGGTGCGGCTACAGCCTAC
This sequence comes from Parafrankia sp. FMc2, assembly GCF_041008525.1. Classification (NCBI taxonomy): domain Bacteria; kingdom Bacillati; phylum Actinomycetota; class Actinomycetes; order Frankiales; family Frankiaceae; genus Parafrankia; species Parafrankia sp. FMc2. The sequence continues at coordinate 17,206 of NZ_JBFLUG010000069.1, forward strand.
CGACGCAGCCCGGCACGATCGGGCGCCCGCCGCGGTGTGCCCGCTCTCACCTGCGCGGCGAGCCGGTCAGGCGGTCGGGACAGCGGAGCCGGTCGGGACAGCGGAGCCGGTCGGGACAGCGGAGCCGGTCGGGACAGCGGAGCCGGGTGGGGCGCACCGTGCACCGGCCCGCCCCACCCGGCCCACCCGGCTCAGTCCTTGGCGATCCAGGACATCATCGGACGAAGCTTGCCGCCGACCTGCTCGATCGGGTGCTGCTTGCCCTCCTCGACCAGCTTGGTGAAGGTCGCGCGGCCCGCGTCGTCCTCCGCGACCCACTCACGGGCGAAGGTCCCGTCCTGGATCTCGTCGAGGATCTTGCGCATCTCGGCCTTGACCGCGGGCGTGATCACGCGCGGCCCACGGGTGACGTCGCCGTACTCGGCGGTGTCGGAGATCGAGTAGCGCATCTGGCTGATGCCGCCCTCGTACATGAGGTCGACGATGAGCTTGAGCTCGTGCAGGCACTCGAAGTAGGCGACCTCCGGGGTGTACCCGGCCTCGACCAGCGTCTCGAAGCCGGCCTGCACCAGCGCGCTGGCGCCGCCGCACAGCACCGCCTGCTCGCCGAACAGGTCGGTCTCGGTCTCCTCGGTGAAGGTGGTGCGCAGCGCGCCGGCGCGGGTGCCGCCGATGCCCTTGGCGTAGGCGAGCGCGATGTCGAGCGCCTTCCCGGATGCATCGGCCTCGACGGCGACGAGCACAGGCACGCCCTTGCCCTCCTCGAACACCCGGCGCACCAGGTGGCCGGGGCCCTTCGGGGCGACCATGAAGACGTCCACGCCGGCCGGCGGCTCGATCAGGCCGTAGCGGATGTTGAAGCCGTGCCCGAACGCGAGAGCCTTGCCCTCGCTCAGGTGCGGCGCGATCGACTCGGCGTAGATCTTGCGGTGGGTGGTGTCCGGCGTGAGGATCATGATGATGTCGGCCTCGGCGGAGGCCTCCGCCGGGGTCACCACCCGCAGACCCTGCTCCTCGGCCTTGGCCCGGCTGGTGCTCGTCTCGGGCAGGCCGACCCGGACGTCGACCCCGCTGTCGCGCAGGTTCAGCGCGTGCGCGTGCCCCTGGCTGCCGAAGCCGATCACGGCGACCTTGCGGTCGGCCAGGATCTCGAGGTTCGCGTCGTCGTCGTAGTAGATCTCGACCATCGGTGCTGAATCTCCTAGTGGGAATTCCTGGTGGGAAAGGGGTGTACGTCAGGCCGAGCGCTCGACGGCGCGCAGGCTGCGGTCGGTGATCGACCGCGAACCGCGGCCGAGCGCGACCATGCCGGACTGGACCATCTCGCGGATCCCGAAGGGCTCGAGCATGCGGATGAGCGCGTCCAGCTTGTCACGGGTACCGGTCGCCTCGATCGTCACCGCGTCCGGCGCGACGTCCACGACCTTGGCGCGGAAGAGCTGGACGGTCTCCAGCACCTGCGAGCGGACCGCGAGGTCGGCCCGCACCTTCACGAGCACGAGCTCACGCTGCACGGAGACGCCGGAGTCCATCTCGACGATCTTGAGAACGTTGACGAGCTTGTTGAGCTGCTTGGTCACCTGCTCCAGCGGCAGGTCCTCCACCGCGACGACGATCGTCATCCGGGAGACGTCCGGGTTCTCGGTCGGGCCGACGGCCAGCGACTCGATGTTGAACCCGCGCCGGGAGAACAGGCCGGAGACCCGGGCGAGGACACCGGGCTTGTTCTCGACGAGGACGGAGAGGGTGTGCCGGGTCACAGGTTGACCTCCGCGTCGCCGGAGTAGTCGAAGTCGGGAGCCATGTCGCGGGCCACCTGGATGTCGTCGTTGCTGGAACCGGCGGCCACCATCGGCCACACCATGGCATCCGGGTGGACCACGAAGTCGACCACGACCGGCGCGTCGTTGATGCTCATCGCCTTCTCGATCGTGGAGTCGATGTCCTCGGGGGACTCGCAGCGCAGGCCGACGCAGCCGAGCGCCTCCGCGAGGCGCACGAAGTCGGGCACCCGGGTCACCCCGGTGCGCGCCGAGGCGGGATGGGTGCCGAGGTCGGTGTTGGAGTAGCGCTTGTCGTAGAACAGCGTCTGCCACTGGCGCACCATGCCCAGCGACCCGTTGTTGATGATCGCGACCTTGATCGGGATGCCCTCGAGCGCGCAGGTCGCGAGCTCCTGGTTGGTCATCTGGAAGCACCCGTCACCGTCGATCGCCCACACGGTCGCCTCCGGCCGGCCGACCTTGGCGCCCATCGCCGCCGGCACCGCGTAGCCCATCGTCCCGGCACCACCGGAGTTGAGCCAGGTGTACGGGTGCTCGTAGGAGATGAACTGGGCGGCCCACATCTGGTGCTGCCCGACTCCGGCCGCGAAGACTGTCTCCGGGCCGGCGATCTGCCCGATCCGCTGGATGACCTGCTGCGGCGCCACCGCGCCGTCCGGCGGGGTGTCGTAGCCCACCGGGTAGGTCTCCCGCCAGCGGTCCAGCGTGTGCCACCAGGCCTCGAGGTCGGAGCGGGGCTCGGCCTGCAGCGCGGCCGTCAGGTCGGCGATGACCTCACGGCAGTCGCCGACGATCGGCACGTCCGCCACCCGGTTCTTGCCGATCTCCGCCGGGTCGATGTCGGCGTGGATGACGGCTGCCCCCGGCGCGAAGGACGCGAGCCGCCCGGTGACCCGGTCGTCGAACCGGGCCCCCAGCGTGATCAGGAGGTCGGCCTTCTGCATCGCGGTGACGGCGGCGACCGACCCGTGCATGCCGGGCATGCCCAGGTGCTGGCGGTGCGAGTCCGGGAACGCGCCGCGGGCCATCAGCGTGGTGACCACGGGGATGCCCGTCAGCTCGGCGAGCACCCGCAGCTCGGCCGCCGCGCGCGCCTTGAGCACCCCCCCGCCGACGTACAGCACCGGCCGGCGCGCGGCGCTGATCATCTTCGCCGCCTCGCGGACCTGCTTGGCGTGCGGGCGCGTCACCGGGCGGTACCCCGGCAGGTCGAGGGCCGGCGGCCACACCTCGTGCGGCAGCACCGAGGTGAGGCCCTGCAGGATGTCCTTCGGCAGGTCGACGAGCACCGGCCCGGGGCGCCCGGTCGCGGCGAGGTGGAAGGCCTCGGCGATCGTGCGCGGGATGTCGTCCGCCGAGTGGACCAGGAAGTTGTGCTTGGTGATCGGCAGCGTGATGCCGCAGATGTCGGCTTCCTGGAAGGCGTCGGTACCGATCGCCGCGCTCGCCACCTGGCCGGTGATCGCCACCATCGGCACCGAGTCCATGTAGGCGTCCGCGATCGGCGTCACCAGGTTCGTCGCGCCCGGACCGGACGTCGCCATGCAGACCCCGACCCGCCCGGTGGCCTGCGCGTACCCCTCGGCGGCGTGCCCCGCGCCCTGCTCGTGGCGGACCAGCACGTGCCGGACCCGGGTGGAGTCGAACAGCGGGTCGTAGGCGGGCAGGATCGCCCCGCCCGGGATGCCGAAGACCACGTCGGCACCAACCGCTTCCAGCGAGTGGACGAGCGACTGGGCTCCGGTGATCTGTCTGGTCTCACTGGTCATCTGGTCGTCTTCCTTGACGGGGCCGGCAATGTGCGGACGGGACGTCGTTCACGGCGGTGCGGGCGGGCGGCGGTCGTGGCGGGCTGACGGGCTGACGGGGTCGAACCGGCGGGGCCGGGGCCGGACACGAAAAAGCCCCTCGTGCCGTGGGCACTGAGGGGCGGCGCGGGTGGTCGGAGACCGATCTGGTCCGACTACACGCGCTCCAAGCGTACGAGGATGCCGGTAAGCACGCGCTCAACCATCCCTGACATCGGCCATCGCGTCAAGCGATCGGCCGCGGCCGGGGTGACCGGCCGCGGCCGCCCGCACGTCAGCCGGCCGGCGGCGGGCCGGCGACCTGGCCGCCGTCGAGCGCGGTGAAGAACGACGCCACCACGGGTGCCGCCGACTCGGCGCCGAAGCCGCCGTCCTCGATGACGACCGCCACCGCGACATCCCCCCGATAGCCGACGAACCAGCCGTGGGTGGGTGGCGGGTCACCGTCCGCGTACTCGGCCGTGCCGGTCTTGCCGTGGACCTCCCCCGGCATCGGCACACTCGCGGCGGTGCCCTCGGTGACGACCGCGCGCATGAAGTCACGCAGCGGACCCAGCGCCTGCTCCGGCAGGGGGTTGCTCCGTGGCGACTCGCCGACGACGAACGGCTGGTGCCAGGTTCCGCTGGCCACGGCGGCGACGACGCTGGCCATCTGCAGCGGTGACGCGGCGACCCGGCCCTGCCCGATCGACGCCGAGGCCGACTCGACCTCGTCGCGCGGTGCCGGGAACGATCCGCCGACACTGGCGATGGGCAGTGGCTCGACACCGTCGAAGCCGTACAGCTTCGCGGCCTGCTCCAGCACCCCGTCGGGCAGCGACTGCTCGAGCCGGATGAAGGCGGTGTTGCAGCTCTTCGCGAAGGCGGTCCGGAACGGGATCAGTCCGAACTGTTCGTCCTCGGCGTTCTGGAACTCCCGGCCGCCGACGCCCACCGTCTGGGTGCAGTCGATGGTGCTGTCCGCCGGCCGGCCGGCCATCAGCGCGGCCGTCGCCGTCACGATCTTGAAGGTGCTGCCGGGAGGGTAGGAGCCGCGCACCGCGCGCCCGTAGCCGTTGAGCGGGTGGTTCACCGCCGCAAGCACACCGCCGGTGCGGGTGTCGATGGCGACGAGTGCCCCGTTCGGGCGGGACGCGGTGGCCATCGCCGTCTCCCCCGCCCGCTGGACGTCCAGGTCGATCGTGGTGCGGATCGCCTCGCCGTCGCTGCTCGGATACGACTTGAGCGTCTCGACGGTCTCGTTGGCCTCGGTGCGGACCACGATCGCGCCGCCCTGGGGGCGCAGCCGCGCCTCGTAGACCCGCTGCAGGCCGGAGGCCGGATCGACTCTGCCGATGAGGTTCCCGGCGAGCTCGGGGTTGGTGTCCATCGGACGCCCGTCCACGTCGACCAGCGCACCGCGCTGGCCGGTGGACTCGGCACGGTCCAGGCGCAGCCCGGGCCGTAGTGCCGGATGGACGGACGACGGCCGGGCCTGCACCTTCCAGTCCCCGCCCGTCTGGACCAGACCCAGCTCACCCGCGTAGGTCAGCGGCTCGGAGAAGCCGGCGAGCGTCAGGCTGGCCGTGTAGGGCACCGTCGCACTCGCCCCTGAGCGGGCCACCTCACCCGCTGTGAGCTCGGCTCCGGTCACGTCAAGCCGGTCGTGCACGTCGGTCATCAGCCCGACGAGCGTCGCGACCGGGATGTCGCCGTCCACGCTGACCGCGCGGACCGCGGCGCTCGCGCGGTCACGGGCCTGGCTGGCGGCCGGCCGCGGGCCGCCCTGCTCCCCGGCGGCGCCATCACCGGAGGTGGCACCCGCGGCGGAACCGCCGGACCCACCGGACTCGCCGGACCCGGCAGCACCGGACGACGCCTCGGCGGCCTCCTCGGCGGAGGGCGAGGTCGTCACCGCCTTCCACCCGGCCAGGTAGGCCGCGGCGGCCGCGACCACCGACCGGTCCGCCTCCCGAGCGTCGGACCGGGACTTCAGCCAGTAGAAGACCCCACCGCCGACTGCCAGCAGGACCACGACGAGGGCAGCGGCCAACAGGCCCTGCCGGCCCCGTCCTCGCCCTCGGCGACGTGACCGCGACGGGCTGAACCCTGTGGGTGTGAGAGGCACGACGCTTCGCCTCCCCCCACCTCGACGGAATCGTCTGCAGGGCCATGCGGCCCGAGCTCACCCTACGAAGGGGCACCCGGGTCCGCATCCGACGCGCCGCACCCCGTCGGCAAGCCGACACGCGGATGCACCAATGGTGGCAACGCAGAGGACCACAGATGAGGTGCGGACCTTCGGGCTAAACCGCACCCTGCCGGTAGGGCCGCGGCGGCTGCGGCTGCGGCTGCGGCTGCGGCTGCGGCGAGCGGACCGCCGGGGCAGCGGAGACGGGGCCGCCGGGCGCGCCCGGCGGAACCTGCAGCGCCGTGTGCTCCGACTCGTCGTGCGGGGCGCCCCACGGCGGAACGGGCTCACCGGTCGGCGCGGGCAGGATCTGGCGCAGGACGGGTCGCCTGGTCCGCCACGAGCGCCACTCCCGCGGGTAGCCGACCGAGACCTCCTCGAACCGGACGCCGTCGTGGACGGTCGTCCGCGGGATGTGCAGGTGACCGTAGACCACCGCGGCGACGTTGTAACGGGTGTGCCAGTCCGCCGTCAGCTCGGTGCCGCACCACTGTGCGAACACCGGATAGCGCAGGATCCGGGTCGGCTCACGGACCAGCGGGAAGTGGTTCACCAGCACGAGCGGGACGTCGCGCGGGCACTCGTCCAGCCGGGCCCGGGTGATGGCGACGCGAGCGCGGCACCAGGCATCCCGAGACGGGTAGGGATCGGGATGGAGCACCGACTCGTCCGAGCAGACGACTCCGGCGGCGTAGGCGGCGGCGAGCGCCTCCTCCTTCGTGGACGTGCCGGCCGGGCGGAACGTGTAGTCGTAGAGCAGGAACATCGGCACGATCCGCGCCGGGCCGCCCTGACCCGTCCAGAGCGGGTACGGGTCCTCCGGTGTGAGGACGCCGAGGCCGGCGCAGAGGTCGACGAGGTGGCGGTAGCGGGCCTCGCCACGCAGGTCGACCGCGTCGCGGCTGAGGGACCACAGCTCGTGGTTGCCGGGCACCCACACGACCTTCGCGAACCGGCCGGCGAGCAGGCGCAGCGCCCACTCGACGTCGTCGAGCAGTTCCCCGACGTCGCCGACCACGAGCAGCCAGTCATCGTCGTGCCCCGGGCGCATCGCCTCGACCACCGCCCGGTTCTCCGGGTGGCGGACGTGAATGTCGCTGGTGGCGAGCAGGCGCCCCCGCGTGGTCCCAGACATCAGAGACGATCGTCGCACATCAGGTCGCACCGGGCCCCCGTCCCGGGCGACCGGGGTGATGTGACGCACATCCCGCCCGCGGTCGCCCGTCCGCGGTCAGGACACGCCAAGCCGTTCCAGCAGGAGCCGGCGGACGGCCGCGGCGTCGGCCTGCCCGCGCATCGTCTTCATGACCGTGCCGACCAGCGGCCCGACCGCGTTCAGCTTGCCGCCCCGGACCTTCTCCGCGATGTCCGGCGCGCCGGCGATCGCGGCGTCGACCGCGTCCCGCAGTGCCGAATCGTCGGAGACCACAGCCAGCCCGCGGGCCGCGACCACCTCGTCGGGCGAGCCGTCCCCGGCGAGCACCCCGTCGACGACCTTGCGCCCGAGGGCGTCGGTGAGCTGCCCGGCGGCCACGAGCTCGCAGATCCGGGCCACCTGGGCCGGGCTGATCGCCAGCTCACGCGGCTCCACCCCGGCATCCGCGGCGCGGCGGGCCAGCTCGTTGAGCCACCACTTGCGCGCCCCGGCCGGGCTGGCGCCCGCGGCGACCGTCGCCTCGACCAGGTCGAGGACCCCGGCGTTGCGCATCTCCTGCAGCTCCCGCACGGAGTAACCGTGCTCCGCGATGAGGCGGGCCCGCCGCTGCGCCGGCAGCTCCGGCAGGACCGCACGCAGCGCCTCGACGTACTCCGACGTCAGCGCGATCGGCGTGAGGTCCGGCTCCGGGAAGTATCGGTAGTCGGTCGCCTCCTCCTTCGAGCGACCGGAGGAGGTGCGCCCGGACGCCTCGTCGAAGTGCCGGGTCTCCTGGATGACGCGCTCGCCCGCGTCCAGCAGCGCCGCCTGCCGGACGATCTCGAACCGCACGGCCCGCTCGACCGAGCGCAGCGAGTTCAGGTTCTTCGTCTCCGACCGGGTGCCGAACGGCGCGTCCGGCTCGCCCTTCGCCGGCCGCAGGCGCAGCGAGACGTTCGCGTCGCAGCGCAGCGAGCCCTGGTCCATCCGGACGTCGGAGACGGCCAGCGACCGGCACAGCTCACGCAGCTCGTCGACGTAGGCGCGGGCGAGCTCCGGGGAACGGACGTCCGGCTCGGTGACGATCTCGACCAGCGGGATGCCGGCACGGTTGTAGTCGACCAGCGAGTGGGTCGCCCCGTGGATGCGCCCGGTCGCCCCGCCGACGTGCAGCGACTTGCCGGTGTCCTCCTCCAGGTGGACCCGCGTGATCCCGACCCGGTGGATCTCGCCCTCGACCTCGACGTCCAGCCAGCCGTTCTCGCACAGCGGCTCGTCGTACTGACTGATCTGGAAGTTCTTCGGCATGTCCGGGTAGAAGTAGTTCTTCCTGGCGAACCGGCACCAGGACGCGACCGTGCAGTTCAGCGCCAGCCCGATGAGCGTCGCGAACCGCACCGCGGCCTCGTTCACCACCGGCAGCGCACCGGGCAGGCCCAGGCAGACCGGGCACACCTGGGTGTTCGGGGTCGCCCCGAAGGCCGTCGCGCACCCGCAGAACATCTTGGACACGGTGCCGAGCTCGACGTGTGTCTCCAGCCCGATCACCGCCTCGTAGCGGGCCAGGGCGTCCTCGTAGGACGGGGTGGCGATGACGGGAGCCGCTGTGCTCACCGGGATGACTCCTCTTCGATGCCGTCGTCGAGTGCGCCGGGTTCCGCCCCGCCGTCCGGCCGGGCGGCACGCACAGTTTCGTCGCCGGACGTCGCCGCTGCGGGCTCCGTCATGCCCGGCGTGGTGCCCTGCTCGGCGGCGCCCTGGCTGGTCTGCGCTGCGGCCCGGCGGGTGTCGCGGAGGTGGACGTAGCCCAGCGCGACCGCGGCCGGCAGCCCGATGATCCCCCAGACCAGCAGGATCGGGCTCAGCGTCAGCGCGCCGAGGACGAGCACCACGAGCGTGAGCCCCCACACGACCAGCAGAAGTGCGCGGTCCTGACGACCACTGCGCAGCTCGACCATGTCCTCCTCGTCCTCCTCGTCGTTCCCGATCGCCGTTCCGCCGGATCTCGCCCGCTCCGTCGGCGGGTGGCGTGGCTAGAGCGCGGGTGCCTCGTCGAGCAGCGGGTGCCCACGCCGGGCGTCCAGAGCCGCCTCCAGCGCGCCGCCGACCAGGTAGAGGCGGTCGTCCGCGAAGGCGGGCGCCATGATCTGGATGCCGACCGGCAGCCCGCCCGCCAGCCCGGCCGGCAGGCTCATGGCCGGCCCGCCGGCGAGGTTCGACGGAATCGTGCACAGGTCCGACAGGTACATCGCGACCGGGTCGTCGACCCGGTCGCCGAGTGGGAAGGCCGGCGTCGGCGTGGTCGGCGAGACCAGCACGTCCGCCTGCTCGTAGGCGGCGGCGAAGTCACGGCTGATCAGCGTCCGCACCTTCTGCGCCTGCCCGTAGTAGGCGTCGTAGTAACCCGAGGACAGCGCGTAGGTGCCGAGCATGACCCGCCGCTTCACCTCGGCGCCGAAGCCGAGGTCACGGGTGCGGCTCATGACCTCCTCGGCGCCGGCGCGGCCGTCGTCACCGGCCCGCAGGCCGAAGCGCATCGCGTCGAAACGGGCCAGGTTGGACGAGCACTCGCTCGGCGCGATCAGGTAGTACGCCGCCAGCCCGTAGGTGAAGTGCGGGCAGCTCACCTCGACGACCTCGGCGCCGAGCCCGGCCAGCTCCTCGACGGCCGCGGTGAACGCCGCCTGCACACCGGCGTCGTAGCCTTCGCCGGACAGCTCGCGGACCACGCCGATGCGCATGCCGCGGATGTCGCGGCGGGCGGCCGCCTCCACCACGGGCGGCACCGGCAGGTCGACGCTGGTGCTGTCCCTGGGGTCATGCCCGGCGATGGCCGCGTGCAGCAGTGCGGCGTCGCCGACGGTGCGGGTGATCGGGCCCGCCTGGTCCAGCGAGCTGGAGAAGGCGATCAGGCCATACCGGCTGACGCCGCCGTAGGTCGGCTTCACGCCGACCAGGCCGCAGACCGCCGCCGGCTGCCGGATCGACCCACCGGTGTCGGTACCGATGGACAACGGTGCCTCGAAGGCCGCGACGGCTGCCGCGCTGCCACCGCTGCTCCCGCCCGGGATGCGGGTGAGATCCCACGGGTTGTGGGTCGGGCCGTAGGCGGAGTTCTCGGTGGACGAGCCCATCGCGAACTCGTCCATGTTCACCTTGCCGAGGACGATGACGTCCGCCGCGCGCAGCCGGGAGACGACAGTCGCGTCATACGGCGGCCGCCAGCCCTCCAGGATGCGGCTGCCGCAGGTCGTCGGCATGCCGCGGGCGGTGAACACGTCCTTCAGCGCGAGCGGGACGCCAGCCAGCGGGCCCAGCTTCTCCCCGCCTGCCCGGCGGGCGTCCACCGCGCGCGCGGCGGCGAGCGCGCCGTCGGCGTCGACGTGCAGGAACGCGTGCACCGCGTCGTCGACCTTGGCGATCCGGTCGAGAGCGGCGCGGGTGGCCTCCTGGGCGGAGAGCTCACCGGCGGCGATCGCGGCCGCCGTGGCGGCGGCGGTCAGCCGGACGACGTCGTCCGTCCGGCCGGACGCGGGGCCCGCGGGCGCGGCGGACGTCGGGGTGCCTGAAACGTCGGTCATCTGCGGCCTGGTGCCCTTCACTCTTCCGGATCGAGGATGCGCGGCACCCGGAACCGGCCCTCCTCGGCGGCGGGCGCGCCGGCGAGAACGTCGGCGACCGGCAGCGACGGGCGGGTCACGTCCGCGCGGAAGACATTGGTGAGCGGTACGGCGTGCGAGGTCGGCGGAATATCCGCCGCCGCCACCTCGGAGACCCGGGCCACGGCACCGAGGATCGCCTCGAGCTGGGGTGCGAGCGCGTCGAGCTCGGCCTCGGACAGGGACATCCGCGACAGGCGGGCGAGGTTCGCGACCTCGTCCCGGGTGATCGCCATTCCGGTGGACCCCTCGTGGGCGGTGGGCACAGGCCCGACATCGGCTAGGTCATCGCGCGGTCGCCGCGCGCCCGCGGTGCGGGACACGGACGTGGCGGCCGGCCCGGCCGGCAGCGTGCGCGCCGAGCCGTCACCGCCGCCCCGGCCGCTGCCATGCCGGACGCGGCCGGACCTGTACGGCCGGCTGCGCACCGGCGTGCGCGGCGTCGGCGTCGTCCTTCATCGTACGGGTCGGCGTCGCGAACCGGACGCGGCGCGTCCCGAAGCGGGCGCGGCGGGACACGCGAAGACCCGACTTTTCCGCGGCAGCCCCTTGACCTGGGCCGACATCCGCCCGTGACATGATCGCCATGACAGTGTCACACCCCTTGCGCATGCTCAGCCGCATGTCGTACCTGCTCAGGCTCGTGCTCCCCGATCACCCTGGTGCGCTGGGCGCGGTGGCGACGGCGCTCGGCGCGGCAGGCATCGACATCGTGAGTCTCTCGGTGGTCGAACACACCCCCGCCGGCGCGGTCGACGACATGATCGTCCTGCTGCCCCCGGGCGGGCTGGCCGACCGTGTGTACACCGCGGCCCAGTCCGTTCCGGGCGTCACCGTCGAGGCACTGCGGCCCTTCCTGGCCGACGGCGCCGGGATCGGCGACGACCTGGAGCTCGTCGACGCGCTGACCGAGCGCCCCGCCCAGGCCGCGGCGGTGCTGACCGAGCTGGTCGCGGGAGTCTTCCACGCTGACTGGGCGCTGCTGCTGGAGCATCTGGCGCCCGGCGACGCCCGGGTCCGGGAGGCCTCGGTCGGCGCGCCCAGCCTCGGCGGCGCCGACCTGGGAGTGCCGGAGCGGGTCCGCTTTCCGCTGCCGTGGCTGCCGCTGCCCGCGGCCCGGCGCATCGGGCCCGGCGACGGCGAGTTCCCCGCCCGCTGGGAGGCGGTCAACATGGAGCTCGTCGCGGCGCCCGTGGGCCACGAGCGGCTCGCCCTGCTCCTCGGCCGGCCGGGCGGCCCGGCGTTCCGCTCCTCCGAGATCGCCCGGCTGGCCCACCTGGCCGGCATCGCTGCCAGTCTCGCCCGCGCCGCCAACAACGGTCAGCGCGGTCGCGAGTGAGTGATGGCGTCGCCACCGGGCCCGTCCGGGCGCCCGGCGCCGGCCCGGCCGTCGTCACGCCGAGGCTGCCCACAACAGGCGAGCTCGCCCCAGGACGCCCCGGACGATCGCCCGGCGAGCTGTCCGGGCTCAGGCCCGAGGCCGGTCGCGGGCACCGCTCCGTTCCCGCTCGCCGCTCCGGGTCCAAGTCCGGTCAACCCGTCGCCGGGCTCGGCGAGCCAGGGCGTGAGCAGCGTCGCCGGCAGTGCCGGCGCAACATGCCAGCCCTGCGCCGCGTGCGCACCGAACCCGGCGAGCCGACACCACTCCGCGGACGTCTCGACCCCCTCCGCGACAACCCGCAGCCCCAGGTCGGAGGCAAGGCGGACCACGGCGCGGACGAAGGCTGCGTCACGCACGGCGGTCTCCATCCGGCGGATCACCGTCCGGTCGATCTTGATCTCGTCGATCGGCAGGCGCCGCAGGGCCTCGAGTGAGACCAGGCCGGTCCCGAAGTCGTCCAGACTCACCGAGATGCCCAGATCGGCGAGGTCGCGAAGGGCGCTGGCAGGGTCTCCCCCGGCCGCGGTGAGAGCCTTCTCCGTCACCTCGAAGGTGAGTGTGTCCGCCGGGAGGTCGCTGGCGGCCAGTGCACTCGCGACGGAGCCCACGAACCGGGGGTCCCCCAGATCACGCGAGGACACGTTCACCGCGATGGCGACCGGGATGCCGGCCGCATGCCAGCGGGCTGTCTGCGCCAGCGCCGCGTCGATCGCCCACGAGGTGAGCGGGCGCATCAGACCGGTGGACTCGGCGAGCGGCACGAACACCCCCGGCAGCAGCAGGCCGCGGCTGGGGTGCCGCCAGCGCAGCAGCGCTTCGGCCCGCCGCACCCGCCCGTCGATGATCTCCGCCTGCGGCTGGTAGTGCAGCTCGAGCTGCCCCTGGTCGAGGGCATAGCCGAGCTCGGCTGCCGTGCGGGCGCGCAGCCGTGCCCGGCGGGCGTCCTGCGGCCCGTAGGCCTGGACACCCAGCCGGTGCTCCTTGGCCGCGTACATCGCGACGTCGGCGCATCGCGACAGCGCCGGCAGGTCGCTGCCGTCATCCGGGTACAGCGCCACGCCGACGCTCACGTCGATCTCGCAGGACTGGCCGTCGATCTCGTACCCGGCACGCACGACCCCGCGGACCCGGCCGGCCACCTCGGCGGCGACCGCCCGGCCTGCCGAGCCCGCCGGCAGGGCGGGGAGCAGCACGGCGAACTCGTCCCCGCCGAGCCGTGCGACGACGTCCCCGGGCCGCAGCGCGGCCGTCAGGCGGGCCGCCGCGACGACCAGCAGCCGGTCCCCGACCTCATGTCCCAGCCGGTCGTTGACCTCCTTGAACCGGTCGAGGTCGAGGAGCAGCAGCCCGACGCGTGTCCCGCTGTGCTCGGCCGCGGCGAAGCTGAGCGCGGCGCGCTCGGCGAGCGCCGCCCGGTTCGGCAGCCCGGTGAGCCCGTCGTGGCGGGCCTCGTGCTCCTTCTGCCGAACGGCCTCGCCGACCCGGCCCACCACCCGCAACGCGGGCAGCAGCAGCAGCGCGAGCCATGGGCCACGATCGGCGGCGATCACGATCAGCGGCGCGAGCGAGAGCACTGCTGCCCCGGCCGCCACGCGCCGATGCAGTTCGACGAACGCCATCCGACGGCGGCCGGCCAGCCGCCACGGGCCCGCCGACGGGCCCGCCGACGGGCTCGGCTGCGAGCTGGACGCCAGGCTGGACGTCGGGCGCCGTGCCGGGCCCGGCACGGCGCAGGGCAGGTCCTCGACGACGAAGAGCACCAGCGCGGCGAGTGCCACGGCGGGCAGCTCCGCGGTGCCGAGATCGTGATCGATACCGCAGGCGGCGACCACCGCCCCCGCCGCCGCGAGACCGAGGGCGCGCCGCCCCACCCTCGCCATCACCTGCCAGGCGGGTACCCCCCGCCGCCGGACCGGCAGGGCGACGACCAGGTGGACGGCGAGCGCCGCCGGCGCGCCCCAGCCGAGCAGGATCGCGAACAGGAAGGCCCCGCTCAGATCCGTGCCGCCGAGCCCCACCCGGCCTGCCACCGGCACGCCGGACAGGAGTGACAGCTGTGTCTGCGGACGGACGACCAGCGCGAGGCCGGCAAGGGGCACGAAGGCGATACCCAGGTCGCTGAAGCCGCCGCGCCAGAGGCCCACCCCGATGATCAGTAGCGCCGTGAGGCATCCGACCGTGCCGAGCACCCGGGCCCGAGCCGGTTCGGGCGGCTTCGGCGACGCAGCGGGCGCGCCGACCAGCCGGAGCCCGCAGCCGCGCATCAACAACGTCCTGGTTTGTCCCGAGTCGACCTGGCGACGCGTTGCGGGGGCATGTCGGAGCCGCCCAGCCGGCGCACCGGAACGCGACAGTACGTATGACTGCTCACCGTGATGAACCTTTCGCTGCCAGGATCCGAAGGCTACCCTTCATCCCCTTCGAGCACGGCATGCACCCTGGCCGCATCCGCTCCGTTATCAAGGAGGGCAGCGAATCCGGCCTCGTCCAGCAGCGGGATCTTCAGGCTGCGCGCCTTCTCGTACTTCGCCGTCCCGGGGTCCGCACCGGCCACCACGAAGGTCGTCTTCTTGCTGACCGACCCGGTGACCTTGCCGCCGCGTGCCTGCACCGCCTCGGTGGCGGTGTCACGGCTCCACCCGTCCAGCGTGCCGGTGATGACCAGGGTGACGCCGTCGAGCGGCCCGGGGCCCTCACCCGCCCCCTCGTCCGCGAGCCGGGCGCCGCCGGCAGCGAGCCGGGCGACCAGATCACGATGGCGGGGATCGGTGAACCAGTCGACGACGGCGTCGGCGATCTTCGGCCCGACCCCGTCGACAGCGGCGAGCCGCTCGGCCGGCGCCGCGGCGATCGCGTCGAGGGACCGCAGCTCGCGGGCCAGCGCGCGGGCGGCCGTCGGCCCCACATGCCGGATCGACAACCCGACCAGCAGCCGCCACAGCGGCCGGTCCCGCGCCGCGTCGACTCCGCGCAGGATCTGCTCGATCTTCCGGTCAGCGAAGCCGCGCAGCCCGTCGAACGACTCCGCCGTCAGGTGGAAGACGTCACCGATGTCGCGGATGCGGCCCTCGGCCAACAGGACCGTCGCCGTCTCGTATCCCAGCCCGTCGATGTCCAGCGCCCCGCGGGACGCCAGATGGAACACGGACTCCCGCAGCTGCGCGGGGCACGACACCGTGTTGGGGCACCTGATGTCCACCTCGCCCTCGGGGCGGCCCAGCTCGGTGCCGCACTCCGGGCAGTGCGTGGGCATGACGAACGCCCGCTCGGAGCCGTCCCGCAGGTCGACGACCGGACTGACGATCTCCGGAATGACGTCACCCGCCTTGCGCACCACGACGGTGTCGCCGATGAGCACACCCTTGCGGCCGACCTCGTCGATGTTGTGCAGGGTGGCCATCGCCACCGTCGAGCCCGCCACCTTGACCGGCTCGAGCACCCCGAACGGGGTGACCCGGCCGGTGCGGCCGACGTTCACCTTGATGTCCCGCAGCCGGGTGGTGACCTCCTCCGGCGGGTACTTGAACGCGACCGCCCAGCGGGGCGCCTTGGACGTCGCGCCGAGCCGCCGCTGCTGGGCGAACTCGTCGACCTTGATGACCACCCCGTCGATCTCGTGCTCGACGTCGTGCCGGTGCTCACCCCACTCGCGGATGAACGCCAGCACCTCGTCGACGCCCGCGAACACCCGGTGGCGGGCCGAGACCGGCAGGCCCAGCTCGGCGAGCCGCGCGTAGGCCGCCGACTGGGAGGTCGCCTCGAACCCCCGGTGGGCGCCCACCCCATGGACGATCATGTCGAGCGGGCGGCCCGCGGTAACCCGGGGATCCTTCTGCCGCAGCGACCCCGCGGCGGCGTTGCGCGGGTTCGCGAACGGCGCCTTCCCCGCCTCGACCAGCGACGCGTTCAGCTCGGTGAAGCGCGCGGTCGGGAAGAAGACCTCGCCACGCACCTCCAGCAGTTCCGGCACGCCTGCCCCCCGCAGCCGGGCCGGCACGCTACGCAGCGTGCGCACGTTCGGCGTGATGTCCTCCCCCGTGCGCCCGTCACCGCGGGTCGCCGCGCGCACCAGCACGCCGTTGTCGTAGACGAGGTCGACCGCGAGCCCGTCGATCTTCAGCTCGCACAGCCACGCCGTGACCGGCTGTTCCCGCGCGGCGCGCGCCGCCCAGGCGTGGAAGTCCTCCTCGGTGAACACGTTGTCCAGCGACAGCAGGCGCTCGAGATGCTCGACCGGCGTGAACAGCGTCGAGTAGGAGCCCGCCACCTTCTGCGTCGGTGAGTCGGGCGTACGCAGGTCCGGACGGCGCTGCTCGATCGCCTCGAGCTCGCGCATGAGGGTGTCGTACTCGGCGTCAGAGACGGTGGGCGCATCGAGCACGTAGTAGCGGTGGGCGTGCTCCTCCAGCTCCCGGGCCAGGTCGGCGGCCCGCGCCCGGTCATCCGTGTCAGCTTTGCCGTCGGCCTCCGCCGCATCGCTCACATGGGCACTCATCGGCTCGGCAGCCACCTCCTCAACGCTCACCGCACTCGCTCCCGCGGCACTGCGGCGGACATTCTCACTCCGGAGATTCCACCAGGACCCGTGCCGCCTGGCGGCAGTGGCGCAGAACAGACCGCGCGTCGTCCAGACTGGCATCGGCCAGGCCACACGTTGGTGTCACCGCCACCACCTCTCCGAGCCGATCCGGTGCGAAGCCGAGCCGGCGCCACAGGTCCACCGCCACCATGACCGTACGGCGAGGGTCCGACAGATCCGCGCCGCGCGAGGTCGGTACCAGACCGAACATGAGGCCGAGGCCGGCGTCGACCGCCTCGCCGACGGCGTCGTCCTCGGCCCGGGTGAGCAGGGTCGCGTCCAGGCCTACGAACCGCGCGCCGGCGCGGCGCAGCAGGTCGAGCGGCACCTGCGGCGCGCAGCAGTGCACGCCGGCGGCGGCCACGGGTCCCACCGCCGCAGCGGCACCGAGCACGGCGGCGAGCCGCTCGATGGCCGGGCCCTCCTCCACCGCGGGCACCACCGAGAAGCCGCTGGGGGTACGGATCCGCCCGGCGAGCACCGCCGGCAGGGACGGCTCGTCGATCTGGACGAGCAGGCGCGCGCCCGGGATCCGGCGGCCGAGGTCGGCGAGGAGGAGTGCCAGCCCCTCCGCGAGGGCCTCGGCGATGTCACGGACGGCCCCCTGGTCGGAGAGCGCCTTGTGGCCCCGCGGCAGCTCCACCGAGCTCGCCAGCGTCCAGGGGCCGGCGAAGGCGACCTTGAGTGGGCCGGTGTAGCCCGCCGCGGCCTCGGTGAACACGTCGAGGTCGTGCTCGAGGAAGTCACGGGCTCGGCGCAGCTCGAGCCCCGGGCGCGGCACCAGCCGCCAGCCGGAGGGCTGGTGGTCGACCGGCATGTCCACCAGCACGGCCAGACTCCGACCGATCATGTCAGCGCCCAGGCCACGACCCGGCAGCTCCGGCAGGAACGGCAGCTCAGGAACCTCGCCGAGGACGTACCGAGCGGCCTCGACCGGGTCGACGCCCGGCAGCGAGCCGACACCGGAAACGCACCCCGCCGCCCACGGGAGCCCCTTCGGCGCGGCCGGCGCACCCTCGCCGCGGTCCTGGCCGGCACCGTCCACCGCCGGGACCCGCTCGGGCTCCCGCTCCACCGCAGACCAGTTCATCGCCACATCGCCACATCGACTCCTTCGTCTCCGCCCGCATCCGCCCCCGGATCGCCGGCAGCGGACCACAGCGGATCACAGCTGGCCAGCCACGCCCGCACCGGCACCGGCGCTGG
This sequence comes from Parafrankia sp. FMc2, assembly GCF_041008525.1. Lineage (NCBI taxonomy): Bacteria > Bacillati > Actinomycetota > Actinomycetes > Frankiales > Frankiaceae > Parafrankia > Parafrankia sp. FMc2. The sequence continues at coordinate 34,928 of NZ_JBFLUG010000069.1, forward strand.
CACCCACACCGGCGCTGGCACCGCCGTGCCCACGGTCGGAGCCAGCAGCGCTCGGGCCCGCGGCAGGCCAGGGGATCGGTGCGACGGGTCAGGTGGGAACAGGCCAGATGGGAACAGGACCGGCAGGAACGGGTCGGACAGGAACGGGTCGGACAGCGACGAGTCAGCCGGCGAGGGAGCGGATACGCCCGCCGCCGAGGACCCGGTCCCCGTCGTAGAAGACCACGGCCTGGCCCGCGGCAGTGCCGCGCACCGGTTCGGCCAGCCGCGCGTCGAGCTCGTCCCCACGGGCCGTCACTGTCGCCGGGACAACACCGCCATGAGCCCTGACCTGCGCGGTGCATGACACGGAGCCCTCGTGGGGCCACACGATCCGCTCCGCGACGAGGCTGCGCATATCCAGTGCCTCCGCCGGCCCGACGGTCACCGTCGATGTCACCGGGGACAGTTCGAGGACGTACCGCGGGCGGCCGTCCGGGGCGGGACGGCCGAGCCGCAGGCCCCGGCGCTGCCCGACCGTGAAGGCGTAGGCACCGTCGTGCTCGCCGAGCGTCTCGCCGGTGCCCGCGTCCACGATCGGGCCCGGCCGCGGGCCCAGCCGCTCGCGCAGCCACGCCCCGGTGTCGCCAGAGGCGACGAAGCAGATGTCATGGCTGTCCGGCTTGTCGGCAACACCGAGGCCACGGCGCGCCGCCTCCGCGCGGACCTGCTCCTTCGTCGAGTCCCCGAGCGGGAAGCGGGCCGCGGCCAGCTGCTCCGGACGCAGTGTGCCGAGCACGTACGACTGGTCCTTGGCCAGGTCGACCGAGCGGCGCAGCGTCCCGTCCGGGTCGAGACGGGCGTGGTGGCCGGTGACGACCGCATCGAAGCCGAGCGCCAGCGCCCGGTCCAGCACAGCAGCGAACTTGATGCGCTCGTTGCAGCTCACGCACGGGTTGGGGGTGCGGCCGGCGGAGTAGTCGGCGACGAACTGATCGATGACCTCGGACTCGAACCGGTCGGCGAGATCCCAGACATAGAAGGGGATGCCGAGCACGTCCGCGGCCCGGCGGGCGTCGCGGGCGTCCTCCAGCGTGCAGCACCCACGGGAGCCGACCCGGTCGGAGGCCGGGGTCCGGGCGAGCGCGAGGTGGACGCCCGTCACGTCATGGCCGGCGTCCACAGCCCGTGCCGCGGCCACCGCCGAGTCGACCCCGCCCGACATGGCCGCGAGCACCTTCATCCTGCCCACGATCCCACTCCCTCTGCGGACCTCAGCCTCGGGGACTGAGCCCGGCGAGTTCACCGGCCCGGGCGGCGCGTTCCACCACCGGGCCGATCACGGCGACGAGCGCATCGACATCCCGCGCCGCCGAGCCGTGCCCGAGCGAGAAGCGCAACGACCCGCGCGCATGCGCCTCGTCGGCACCCATAGCCAACAGCACATGCGAGGGCCTCGCGATTCCCGCCGAACAGGCGGAACCCGTCGAGCATTCCACACCGTGTGCGTCCAACAGCATGAGCAGCGAGTCTCCCTCGCACCCCGGGAAGGTCAGATGGGCGTTGCCCGGCAACCGGCCCGGCCCGGGCGGCGCGCCGTTCAAGGTCGCCCCGGGAACCTCGGCCAGAACCCTGCGGACGAGGTCGTCGCGCAGTGCCGCGAGCCGGGCCTGCTCCGCGGGCAGTTCCGCCCGGGCGGCCCGCGCGGCCGCCGCGAACGCGGCGACACCGGGGGTGTTGAGGGTGCCGGACCGGATGTCGCGCTCCTGCCCGCCTCCGTGCGCCAGGGGCTCCAGTTCCAGACCGCGCCGCACCAGCAGCGCACCCACCCCCACCGGCCCGCCGATCTTGTGGGCGCTGATCGTCAGCGCGTCTGCCCCGCTGGCGGCGAAGGACGTCTCGACCTGCCCGAACGCCTGCACCGCATCGGTGTGAAAGGGGATGCCGCAGCCATGCGCGACCCGGGCCAGCTCGGCGACCGGCTGGATGGTTCCCACCTCGCTGTTCGCCCACATCACCGAGATCATCGCGACGGAGGCGGGATCGTCCCCCACCGCGGCGCGCAGCACCTCCGGCGCCACCAGGCCCGTCCCGTCCACCGGCAGCAGCTCCAGGACGGCTCCCTGGTGCCTGGCCAGCCAGGACGCCGTGTCCAGCACCGCAGGATGCTCGACGGCGCTCACCAGCAGCCGCCGCCGCCGGGGGTCGGCGGCGCGGCGCGACCAGTACAGGCCCTTCACCGCGAGGTTGTCGCTCTCCGTCCCACCCCCCGTGAAGATCACATCGGATGGTCGCGCGCCGAGCACCTCGGCCAGGGACTCCCGCGCCTCCTCGACGGTCCTGCGCGCGCGCCGGCCGCCGGCGTGCAGCGAGGAGGCGTTTCCCGCGTCAGCCAGGGCGGCGGTGAACGCCTCGACCGCCTCCGGGCGCATGGGCGTGGTCGCCGCGTGGTCGAGGTAGGTCACGTCTGTAGAGGGTAGCTGTCGCCCGCGCCACCCACCGGGACTCGCGGGCCCACCCGGACCAGGCCTGTAACACTGCTCGCCGCTGTCCGGGTGCCCGTCGTGGAAGGCCACGGCCCGGCGCCCAGGACGGCGCGAAGGGCACCCCGGCCCGGCCTGGAGGCGTCCTGGAAGACCCGGGCTGGTCCTGCGCGGGCCGCCGGGAACGATCAGAAGTCGCCGGCGCGGCTCCGCAGGTCGGTCAGCAGGTCGACCAGTTCGGTCACCCCGTTCTCGGGCAGGCCTGGGTCGGCGAAGACGCTCTCGTTGAGGCGGGTCGTCGCGGCGAGTGCGGTCGCGCGACCTTCGTCCGTGATCTCGGCGAGGACGGCCCGCCGGTCGGTCGGATGTGGCTGTCGGCGCACCTGCCCACGGGCCTCCAGACGGTCGACCGCGCTGGTGACGCTGGTCGGATGGACCTGCAGCAGGCTTCCGATGCGACTCAGTGGCAACGAGCCCTTCCGGCTGAACAACAACAGCATGAGGAGCTCGTACCGGGCGAAAGTAAGATCGAGCGGGCGAAGCACCTCGTCAACCCGGGCAAGCAGGATCTGTTGTGCACGCATCACCGATGTGACGGCGGCCATACCATCCGCCACGCCGCCCCATCCGTGTGCTTTCCACTGCCGGTGCGCCTCCGCGATCGGGTCGGCCGGAAGAGGCTTCGGCTGCGTCACGGGTGCGGTTCTCCAAATGCGGGTCATCGGACAGACGGCGCCATCCACTATGCCATTCCGACCCACCCTCGCGGATCCCGGCCAACGGCCGCTGCGCCATGGCAGCCCAGCGGGACAACAGCTGCGGCGACATCCCAGGGGGCGGAACACGGTCGGTGTGACCGGGCCCCCGGACCCGGCCACCCGGCAGTGGCGCCGACAGCCTGACGCCCTGACGGCGCCGCGACGGTGCGCCCGCGTCAGATGTTGCGCCCGCGTCAGATGTTGCGCCGGTACTGACCGCCGACGTCGAAGAACGCCGCACTGATCTGGCCCAGCGAGCACACCCGCGCCGCCTCCATCAGCACCTCGAATGTGTTACCACCGGCCGCGGCCACCTTCCGCAGGCGGTCGAGCGCCAGCGCAGCGGCGTCCGCGTTACGGCCGTTGAAGTCCGCGAGGCGCCGCAGCTGGGACTGCTTCTCCTCTTCCGTGGCCCGGGCGAGTTCCAGCGGGCCGGCATCCTTCTCGTCGACATCCGGACCGAGGAATGTGTTGACGCCGACGATCGGCAGGGAACCATCATGCTTACGCCGCTCGTAGAGCATCGACTCGTCCTGGATCCGGCCGCGCTGGTAGCCGGTTTCCATCGCGCCGAGAACACCGCCCCGTTCCGAGATCCGCTCGAACTCGGCGAGGACGGCCTCCTCGACCAGGTCGGTGAGTTCGTCGATCACATGGGAACCCTGCAGCGGGTTCTCGTTGCCGGCGAGGCCCCACTCCTGGTCGATGATCATCTGGATCGCCAGCGCGCGCCGGACCGACTGCTCGGTGGGCGTCGTCACCGCCTCGTCGTAGGCGTTGGTGTGCAGGCTGTTGCAGTTGTCGTAGATCGCGCACAGCGCCTGCAGGGTCGTTCGGATGTCGTTGAAGTTCATCTCCCTCGCGTGCAGCGAGCGGCCCGAGGTCTGCACGTGGTACTTGAGCTTCTGGGAGCGTTCCGAGGCGCCGTAACGCTCGCGCATCGCCACTGCCCAGATCCGCCGGGCGACCCGACCGATCACGCTGTACTCGGCGTCCATGCCGTTGGAGAAGAAGAACGACAGGTTCGGCGCGAAGTCGTCGATGTCCATCCCGCGGGCCAGGTACGCCTCGACATAGGTGAATCCGTTGGCGAGAGTGAACGCGAGCTGGCTGATCGGGTTCGCGCCGGCTTCCGCAATGTGATAGCCGGAGATCGACACGGAATAGAAGTTCCGCACCCGGTTGTCGATGAACCACTGCTGCATGTCCGCCATGCAGCGCAACGCGAACTCGGTGGAGAAGATGCAGGTGTTCTGGCCCTGGTCCTCCTTGAGGATGTCGGCCTGTACCGTTCCCCGCACGTTCGCCAGCGCCCACGCCGCCGCCTCGGCCGTCTCGGCCGCCGAGGGCTCGCGGCCGTGTTCCGTCCGGAAGGCCTCGATCCGCTGGTCGATCGCCGTGTTGAGGAACATGGCGAGGATCGCCGGCGCCGGCCCGTTGATCGTCATCGAGACGCTTGTTGTCGCCGCGCACAGGTCGAAGCCCGCGAAAAGGACCTTCATGTCGTCGAGGGTCGCCACCGACACCCCGGAGGTGCCGATCTTCCCGTAGACATCGGGCCGGGAGCCGGGATCCCGCCCGTACAGCGTCACCGAATCAAACGCTGTGCTGAGCCGGGTCGCCGGAGAATCAGCGGAGAGCAGGTGAAAGCGGCGGTTCGTCCGGAACGGGTCGCCTTCGCCGGCGAACATCCGGGCCGGGGCCTCACCGGTCCGCTTGAAGGGGAAGACGCCCGCGGTGAACGGGAACATCCCGGGCAGGTTCTCCCGGCGGCGGAAACGCACCAGCCGCGCGTCGTCGTCGATGTCCGGAACAGCGACCCGTGGCACGGACGTCCCGGAGAGTGTGACCCGCCGCAGCGGCGTGCGGATCTCCTGGCCGCGCACCACGTAGACCATCTCGTCCCCGGAGCGCTCGGCGAGCAGCGCCGGCCAGGAATCGAGCAGCTCACGGGTCTCGCGATCCAGCCCCGCGTCGGCCGCGTCCCGCAGTTCTCGCAGCCTGTCCACCCCGTCGGCCGAGCCAGCCGAGCTGGCAGAACGCGTCGACCCCTCGGATCGTTCAGCCTCCGCGGAACCGACGGACCGATCGAGCTCGGTGATCGCGGTCGTCAGATGCTGCCGACGGCGCGCGGCGGACGCCTGCTCCTCGGTGTGCGCGTGATACTCCCGCACCGCATCCGCGATCTCGGCCAGGTAGCGCACCCGGCTCGGCGGCACGACGGTCGTGAGGCCCGAGGAGACCCGCCCGTCGACCGGTGCCAGCACACCTGCGTCGAGCTTCAGGCCGTGATCGTGGAGCAGTGCGCGCAGGAACAGGTAGAGCGCAGTGACACCGTCGTCGTTGAACCGCGCGGCCGAGGTGCCGAACACCGGCATGTCCTCCCACGCGGCACCGAAGTCCTCTCGGTTACGGACCATCTGACGAGCGACGTCGCGCCGCGCGTCCTCCGCACCCCGCCGCTCGAACTTGTTGACGGCGACGAGGTCGGCGAAGTCGAGCATGTCGATCTTCTCGAGCTGGGAGGCCGCACCGTACTCGGGCGTCATCACGTACATCGAGACGTCGCAGAAGGGCACGATGGCGGCGTCGCCCTGGCCGATGCCGGGCGTCTCCACGATCACCAGGTCGTACCCGGCGACCTTGCAGGCCGCGATGATGTCGGCGAGCTGCTCCGGCAGCTCCCGCCCCGCCTTACGGGTGGCCAGGGAGCGGAAGAACGCCCGTGGGCCGGCCGCAGGCGCGGACTCGTCCACGCCGGCGACCGCGGCGCCACCGCCGCCGGACGCCGGAGCGGCATTCGCAGCAGCGGCAGCGGCAGCGGCAGCAGCAGCAGCGGCGTTGTCCGGCAGCGCCGCCAGTGCGTTCATCCTGATCCGGTCACCGAGCAACGCACCGCCACCACGGCGCCGGGTCGGGTCAACGGCGAGGACGGCGATCCGCAGCGCATCCCCCTGGTCCAGCCGGAAGCGGCGCAGCACCTCGTCGGTAAGGGAGGACTTCCCGGAGCCACCGGTGCCCGTGATACCCAGCACCGGAACCTTGGGCCCCCGTTCGGCAGCGTCCCGCAGCCCGGCCGCGAAGCCTTCGTCGCGCCCCGCTTCCAGGACGGTGATCGCCCTGGCGAGTACCGTCTCGTCGCCACCGCGCACCTGCGCGACCGAGGGAGCGTCGACGGCCAGATCGATGTCGCTCTCGCGAACAATGCTGTTGACCATGAGTGCGAGCCCGAGCCGCTGCCCGTCCTCCGGGGAGAAGATCCGCGCGACGCCACGGGAATGCAGTAGTTCGATCTCCTCGGGGACGATCACACCACCACCACCCCCGTAGACCCGGATGTGCCCGGCGCCCCGGGCCCGGAGTCGCTCGATCAGGTAGCTGAAGTACTCGACATGGCCGCCTTGATAGGACGAGATCGCGATGGCCTGTGCATCTTCCTGGATGGCGGCGCTGACAACCTCGTCCACGCCCCGGTCGTGCCCCAGGTGGATCACCTCGGCGCCCTGCGCCTGCAGGATCCGACGCATGATGTTGATCGCCGCGTCGTGCCCGTCGAACAGGGCTGCGGCGGTGACGACGCGCACCGGCCAGACGGGCACGTGCAGGGTGGGGGTCTCCTGACCCGCCACGGTGACTGCGCTCATGCGGCTCGCTCCCCTGGACGGAACTCCGGTGCCAACGCCCCTCGTTGGCACTCCGATAGTAGGACGTCCATCAAACTGGAGCCACCGGAGCCCGCCTCTGCACGCACCACACCACTCGCCGTCAGGGCGCCCCGACCAGCAGCGGGAGGGCCTTCAGCCGCCCGGGCTGGTGCGTGCTGTGAGGTACGGCACCAGGCGCAACAGACCAGTGCCCGCACCGCCGCACCAGCCTGCACACGGCTCGTCGGCTGCGGGAAACGTGCCTCAAACACAGGTAGGGGCTGCTCCCGGCCCAAGCCAGAAACAGCCCCCACCAAAAGAAGTCCGGCGGCGTCCTACTCTCCCACGCGGTACCCCGCGCAGTACCATCGGCGCTGAAGGGCTTAGCTACCGGGTTCGGAATG